>JAWVYF010000295.1:0-3588 GCA_033722845.1 Anderseniella sp.
ATGAATTCGCGATCCGCCAACTCCTTGTCGAGAAAGGCCAGCATGGTTTCGATACGCGGAATGTTGGATTTGCCCCACTCGGGAAATTGCGGGTCCTCCAGATGCGCCATGCGCGGGTTGGAGTGACGGAAGGCGTGCGCGATCGGGTGCATCAGGTAAAGCTCCATGCGCCGCTGCCACATCTCCACCATGCCCTTTTCTTCCGCCGTGGTGCCAAACAGGGCCGGCTCGGGATGAAGCGCGTCAATGTAACGGCAAATCGCCATCGCCTCGCAGATACAGCGCCCGTCATCGAGCTCGAGAACGGGGATGCGCATGAACGGGTTGCGCGCCAGCATTTCAGGCGACTTGTGTTCCTGCTCCATGATGTCGATGTGGCGGCGCTCAATCTCGACGTTCTTTTCAGCCAGAAAGATGCGGACGCGGCGCGGGTTGGGCGCGCGGTTGTCTTCAATGAGGATCATGAAAGCCTGCTCCGGTAAATGAGGATGCGGAAATCCGCTACAATTTTCGGCATTATCTTGGCGGACCGATAACCACCCTTGCAAGGCCGGTCTTAATCATTTGCCTCCACCTTGTCATGCCACGTTGCCGGAAGACTGGCGGAAAGCCGCACCGGCAGGACAGCGCTTTGAGCATGGGGAGGCGCGGAACAAATGACAGCGACTTACGACACGGCCACGCCTGATGCGAGGCAGGCCGGCGCACAGCAAGATCAGGGACCGCGTTTCGGCGTGTGGGAACCGGAACTGCTGACGCTGTTCGTGCGCAACCAGTTGCGGGTCGGCTTTGCCATGCCGATGATTGCGCTGTTCTTCGCCATTGCCATCTCCACATGGACAAACTGGCTGCTGGCTGCAAGCTGGTTCGGCAGCTGCCTGGCGGCCCAGGTCATCCAGCACTACCTGTGCAAGGTTTATGAGCAGAGTTCGCGCGAAAGCGGCGCAACGCCGGAGTGGATCGGCATGTTGTGCGCGTCTGAAACGCTGATCGCCGTCTGCTGGATCATACCCGTCTTCGTTTACTGGCTGCCCGGCAACGAGCTGCAACATATCTTCCTGATCTCGATTGTTATCGCCGTCATTTCGGTGCGCGTGCTGACCGCCGGCAATTACATGCCGGTCATCCTGTCGGGCACCGGCATCCTTGCATTGGCGGCAGTGGTGCGATGCCTGATGGAAGGCACCGTTGGCTATTCGACACTGGGTGCGATCGTGGTCGTCACCGAGATCCTGTTCATCCAGCTTGCCCGGCGCCTGCAGGGTACGGCGCGCGAAATGCTGATCTTCAAGGCCGAGCGCGAAGCCCTTATCTCCCAGCTGGACGGGGCGCTGCACGATGCTGAAAGTGCGCGGCTGAAAGCCGAGGAGGCAAATCAGGCCAAGTCACGCTTCCTGGCCACCATGAGCCACGAATTGCGCACCCCGCTCAATGCCATTCTCGGCTTCTCCGAAATCCTGTCCAAGGAGATGATGGGCCCACATACGGTTCCGGTCTACAAGTCCTACTCAGATGACATCCATCACTCCGGCGACTATCTGCTGCGGCTGATCAACGACATTCTCGACCTGTCACGCATCGAGGCCAACCGTCAGGATCTGGACTTCTCTCCGGTCAACCCGTGCGCCGAAGCAAAAGACAGCGTGGACCTGGTGTCCATGCAGCTCAAACGCCGCTCGCAAACCATTCGCTATGACCTGCCGGAACAGCCCCTTCGCATCATGGGCGACAAGCGTGCAATCCGGCAGATCTGGTTGAACCTGTTGTCAAACGCCAGCAAGTTCTCACCGGTCGGCAGCGATATCACCGTATCCGCCCGCCAACTGGCCAATGGCAGCGTCGAGATCGCCGTGGCCGATGAGGGCCCGGGCATCGGCAAGGATGAGCTGGAAAACATGCGCGGCGCATTCGTGCGCGGCAACTACGCCCAGAAGAAAGCCATCGACGGAGCCGGGCTTGGCCTGAGCATCGTCAACGGTCTGGCAGAGCTGCATGAAGCCCAACTGGACCTTGGCGCCAACCAGCCGTCAGGCCTGAGGGTCACGGTGACGTTCCCGTCCCACAAGGTGCTTGGCACCGTGCGCGCGCAGCTGGTGGATGCCAGCACCCAAATGCCGCCCACCCAGCGCCGCCTCATCGAACTCACCTCGTAAACCGGCAACTCGACGCCCGGTCAATTTGGCCGGGAGCCAGGCTCGTCTTCGGCTGGTGCGGACAGCTCCACCGCTGTCTGAATCATCGCTGCAGCAAGTGCCCCGGTGGTTCCATCGCCTTCAAGATGGCAGCCTGCCAGCACCGCGGGCAACCCGGACGCGGCCTGCAGCCGGTCAAAGTCGGGATGGCCATCACTCGCGGCGATCAGGCAATGGGCTGCCGTGCCCGGCCGCAACCTGTCCAGCAGCACTGCAACGGCCACGGCACCCGAACCATCAAGAATGACCGGCACGCGCTGCAGCCGTGCTGCCAGTATCGCACCGGCCAGGGCAGCGTTTTCGCGTCCGCCAACACGGCGCAGGATTTCGAGCGGCGCAGACTTGTGCGCCCGGTGAAGCACCTCGGCGCGCGCGGCAAGGCTCGTGACCGCATCATCGCCTTCAGCTGGTCCGAGCAACAGCGCCGCCATGGCCGCAACCGATGCAGCATGACCTGCCGCGCAGGCGCGCAGCACCAGCAGGTCCGCGCCGCCGGCGGTGGCTTCCATGCCATACGCCATCGTGGCAGCACAGTCGGCTTCTTCCATTGCTGCAACAGAGGCAAAATCCGGCACTGGAATTTCCGGTGCCAGTTCGAAGACGCGCAAGCCCAATCCTTGCCGGTCACATACCCGGCATACCAGTGCGGTCCTTGCCTGGCTGGCAGTCACAACGTTTTCCACCCGCGCGATGCTGTCACCACAGGCACTGACCGCCGGTTCGGCATGCGAAGCGGCAAAAACCGCAACCACCGGCCGGCGCAGGCGCGGCGAGGCGCTATCCTGCCATTGGACAAGCCAACTGGCATATCCGGCCATGGCGCCTCCCGGCACCGGCAGCGAACCATCATGCGTGGACGCCTCGCCGCAGCTATTGCCAGACGGCACCGGCGGCAATTCATCGATCAGTGCGAGAATGTCGTTGAAGGGAAACGGCGAGGGCCGGTCAATCATGGGCAGAAAGGCCTCCGGGCAGGGCATGTCAGTGAACTGTTCAACGGTGTGACTGCTGCGGATCGTCAGCGGGTCTCGCTCGCTCGTATACAGCACCTGCCCCGTGCTGCAACCCGCAAGAAAAACGGTTTACGCGCAGTTTACCACGTTCATTGACCTTGCGTTTGCAACACTTGGCTAGATTGCCCACACGTTATGGGTGGACAGAAAGAGTTTATGTGATGCACGCCTGGATCGGATTCTTCTTCAGCTGCGCAATGATCGTTCTGGCAGCGGCCGGCAAATCGGGCTACCAGATCATGCCGTCCGGGATTGGCGGCACGCCAAACACCGAGTTCATGTTCTTCGTGGGCTGTGCCGGCTTTGCGGCTGCTCTTGCCATGCTCGCGCCAAGTCACAGTACCGCACGGCTGGCCTCCATGTGGTCTGCAGGCGCACTGGCA
>JAWVYF010000296.1:0-3584 GCA_033722845.1 Anderseniella sp.
ACCGTATAATGAAGCTCTTCCTCACCACCTCCTACACCCGTCATCACCGGGCCGGTCGCCAGACCGTGACCCGGTGATCTCGCGCTGATCGCCTTTGCCGCTACTCTGCTGCGTCGGCATAGGCCTCGGGTGCAGGACAGGTACAGACCAGATTGCGGTCACCGTACACGTTGTCGATACGCGCGACCGGCGGCCAGTACTTGTCCACCGTCGAACCTTTCAGCGGGAAGAAGGCGCGCTCGCGCGAGTAGGACCGGGTCCAGTCTGCCAGTAAGGCGCGATGGGTGTGCGGTGCATTGCGCAGCACATTGTCCTTCTCGTCGGCAGTGCCTTGCTCCACCTCGGCGATCTCGCCACGGATCGAGATCATGGCATCGCAGAAGCGGTCGATCTCGTCCTGGCCTTCGGACTCGGTTGGCTCGATCATCAGCGTCTCCGGAACCGGCCAGCTCATCGTGGGGGCGTGGAAACCATAGTCCACCAGCCGTTTGGCGACATCCTCGACGCCGATACCGGTCGCTTCCTTGAGGTCGCGGAAATCGATGATGCATTCGTGCGCAACGTAGCCATCGGCGCTGGTGTAAACGATGGGGAAGTGGTCTTTCAGCCGCCGGGCAATATAGTTGGCGTTGAGGATGGCGACCTGCGTTGCACGGGTCAGCCCTTGCGTTCCCATCATCGCAATATAGGCCCACGAGATCGGCAGGATGGATGCCGAGCCCCAGGGTGCCGCGGAAACCTGTCCGATGGTTGGCCTTCCGTGTGAAGCCGGGTTGACGCCACTGACCACCCTGTGGCCGGGCAGGAAGCGGGCAAGGTGCGCCTTGACACCGATCGGTCCCACGCCGGGGCCGCCGCCGCCGTGCGGAATGCAGAATGTCTTGTGCAGGTTCATGTGACAGACATCAGCGCCGATCTCCGCCGGGCGTACGAGACCAACGAGGGCGTTGAGGTTGGCGCCGTCGAGATAGACCTGGCCGCCATTGTCATGGACGATCCGGCAGATGTCGGTGATGGCTTCCTCGAACACGCCATGGGTGGAGGGATAGGTGACCATGAGGGCAGCAAGCCGGTCGCTGTATTCTTCGGCCTTGGCGCGCAGATCGTCCACCGAGACGTTGCCGTTGTCGTCGCACTTGACCACGACGACTTTCAGACCCGCCATCACGGCGGAGGCCGGGTTGGTGCCATGCGCCGATGACGGTATGAGGCAGACATCGCGTACGCTGTCGCCGTTGGCCTCGTGCCACGCGCGAATGGTCATCAGGCCGGCATACTCGCCCTGGCTGCCTGCATTGGGCTGCAGGGATACAGCATCGAAGCCGGTGATCTCACACAGCCAGTGTTCCAGCTCTTCGAACAGCTGCTGGTAACCTTGCGCCTGTTCCAGCGGCACGAACGGGTGCATGTGGGCGAAGTCCGGCCAGCTGATCGGGATCATCTCGGTGGTGGCATTGAGCTTCATGGTGCATGAGCCGAGCGGGATCATCGAGCGGTCAAGCGCGATATCCTTTGCCTGCAACTGGCGCAGATAGCGCAACATCCGGGTTTCGGACTGGTGGGTGGAGAAGACCGGGTGGGTCAGATAGCTCGAAGTACGGCGCAGGCTTTCGGGGATGCATTCCTCGATAGCCTCGTCAATCTGGTCGAGCGGCCAGTTGGCCAGGCCATCTGTCTTGAAGCAGCCGAGCAGGCGTTCCACCTCTGAGCGCCGCGTGGTCTCGTCGAACGAGATACCGATGTGATCGGCATCGACGTGGCGCAGGTTGATGCGCTGCTCGCGTGCCTTTGCCACAATGGCATAGGCCCGGGCTGGCACATGCACGGTGATGGTGTCGAACATGCAGTCCGTTACCACCTCGTAGCCCCAGGCGTTTAGCGCATGGGCGGTGATCTCGGCCCAGCGGTGGGCGCGGGCGGCGATTTTCCGGATGCCTGCCGGGCCCTGGTAGACAGCAAACATGCCGGCAATTACGGCAAGCAAGACCTGAGCCGTGCAGATGTTGCTGGTGGCTTTCTCGCGGCGGATGTGCTGCTCGCGGGTTTGCAGGGCCATGCGCAGTGCAGGCCGGCCCTCAGCATCCACCGACACGCCGATGATGCGGCCCGGCATGACGCGCTTGAAGCCGTCATGGGTGGCGAAGAAGGCGGCATGCGGTCCGCCATAGCCCATTGGCACACCAAAGCGCTGGGCTGATCCGATGGCCACATCGGCGCCCAGTTCGCCCGGTGGCACCAGCAGGCACAACGACAGAAGATCGGTGGCCATGATCGACATGGCGCCGGCCTGTTTCAGGCTGGCGATGATTGCCCGGTAGTCGCGCACCTGACCGGAGGACCCGGGATAGGACAGAAGTGCTGCGAATACGGTGTCCGGCTTCAGGTCCTTTTCCGGGTCGCCCACTACCAGGTCGAAGCCAAACCCGCGTGCGCGGGTCTCAAGCACGGCAAGGGTCTGCGGATGGGTATCGCGATCGACGAAGAACACATCGCTGCCGGTCTTCGAGGTGCGATGCGCCATGGCCATGGCTTCTGCCGCGGCGGTGCCTTCATCAAGCAGCGAGGCGCTGGCCAGTTCAAGCCCGGTAAGGTCGGCGACCATCTGCTGGAAATTGAGCAGGGCTTCGAGACGGCCCTGGCTGACCTCGGCCTGGTAGGGCGTGTAAGCGGTATACCAGCCGGGGTTTTCCAGGATGTTGCGCAAGATGACCTTGGGCGTGACACAACCGTAATAGCCCATGCCGATCATGGAGGTGAACAGCCGGTTGCGGCCGGCGATGCGGCGCAGGTCTGACAAGGCGTTGCGCTCGGACAACGGCACGGGAAGGTTGAGTGGCTGCTTCGCACGGATGTTGGCCGGGATGACCGTGTCCATCAGGTCTTCGAGCGAGTTGGCGCCCACTGTATCCAGCATGCTGGATATCTCGTTTTCGCGCGGGCCGATGTGGCGTGGAATGAAGTTGGCACCGGATTGCAGATCGGTCAGGCGCTGGCGTTGGCTGGTCATGCTGAAAATTCCTGTTGGTGTCGGTCAGGGGCGTGAGAGGCGGCTCTTTATCTTCAGCCTTGTTCCTCCACAAAGCTGTTGTAGGCCGCCTCGTCCATCAGGCCGTCGAGCTCTGACGGGTCAGACAGCTTGAGCTTGAGAAACCAGCCATCGCCCTGGGGTGCTTCGTTGACCTTGCCGGGCTCGTCTGCCAGCACAGAGTTCACCTCGACCACTTCACCGGACACGGGGGCATAGACTTCGCTGGCTGCCTTCACCGATTCCACTACCGCGGCTTCGTCTCCTGGTGCCACGGTCTTGCCCACGTCCGGCAGTTCCACGAACACCAGATCGCCGAGCTGTTCGGCGGCGTGTTTGGTGATGCCGATGGTGGCGACGTCGCCATCCACGCTGATCCACTCGTGATCCTTGGAATATTTCATTGTTGCCATTGGTCGTTCCTCCAGGTTGATTGCCGTTTGGGCTGTTTCTTGAAAGATTTGTTGACGAAAGGTAGCTTGACGACCTCTGCCGGAAGCGCCTTGCCGCGCACGATCAGGTCGAGCTTCTGGCCCGGCTGAGCAAGATCAGGCGGCAC
>JAWVYF010000297.1:0-3570 GCA_033722845.1 Anderseniella sp.
ATGTGAAAGTGCTGCGCTACACGGTGTTTCAGGACGCCGGCAAGGCTGTGCATCCGTCCTATGTAGAAGGTCAGTTCCAGGGCGGCGCGGTGCAGGGCATCGGCTGGGCGCTCAACGAAGAATACATCTACGGCAAGGACGGGCGGCTGCAGAATCCGGGCTTCCTGGATTACCGCATCCCGGTCTGCTCCGACCTGCCGATGATCGACACCGTGATCGTGGAAGTGCCCAACCCCGGCCACCCTTATGGTGTGCGCGGTGTGGGTGAAACGTCCATCGTGCCGCCGCTCGCCGCCATCTCCAACTCCGTGTCGGACGCTGCCGGTGTGCGTATGACGCAACTGCCCATGTCGCCGCCCAACGTGCTCAAGGCACTGGGCCGGATTTAGATATGGCCAGGGAGCTTTGCCAGGAAAAGCATGCCCCCGGCTTGAACGGGGGTGGGCCGGTTTTCCGCCCGGGCAAAGCGAGAAAGCAATGGTGAAAGTCCAGGTCTGGGGATCACTCAAACCCGCCATCGGCGGAGAAGACTCCGTCGAGGTGGAGGGCGAAACGATCAACGACCTGCTCAAGGCACTTGCCGCCGAGTATCCCGGCATGGCTGAAGCGGTGCGCCGTGGCGTATCCGTGACCGTGAACGGCGAGATGTATGCCAATGCGGTCATGGTGCCGGTGAAGCCGGATGATGAGGTGTTCGTTCTGCCCAAACTGGTGGGAGGTTAAAACGCCATGAGCGACGAGATCATTATCCCGGCCATTGCCGAGGATGGCACCCTGTTTCCCATCGAGAAAATGGAGGCCCATCGTATCGCCCAACAGCACCTGGCGATCTCGGTGTTCGTGTTTTCCGGCACAAGGCTGCTGATCCAGCAGCGCGCGCAAGGCAAGTATCACTGCCCTGGCCGCTGGGCCAACACCTGCTGCTCTCACCCGCACTGGCAGGAAAGCGTGGAAGACGCTGCCCGCCGGCGGGTTGAAGAAGAGCTGGGTTTCACCGTGCCGCTCAAGAAGACAGCGGTCATCGACTACAAGGCAGACGTGGGCGGCGGACTGACCGAAAACGAACGTGTGCATGTATTCAAGGGTGAGGCGGACGAAACCACACTGCAAACGTCCCTAAACCCTGAGGAAGTCGCCGCCGTTCGCTGGGTCGAGGTTGCTGATCTGCCCCGGTTGCTGGCAGACGAGCCTGATACGTTGTGCCCCTGGTTCGCGATCTACATCAGCCGCTGGAACGAGCTGAACCTCGGCTTGTAAGCCAGCCCTCTTGCCATCATCGCGGCAAGGTGAGACGATCTTTCCTGTAAACAAACCAAAAGAGCAATCGGCCGGCTTCCCGGTCGGCTCGGGCCAACGAACCTTCCGGGATCTGCCGGCGACATGCGGCAGCAGGGAGGTTTTTGAGCCATGGACACATCCAACCGTATCAGACCGGCAGGCCCCAAGTGCGCGGTACTTGTGGGGCCAATGTCATCGGGTAAGACCACCCTTCTGGAGGCGATCCTTCACCGCACGGGCGCCATCCACAAGCAGGCAACATCAGGGTCGGGCCAGACCGTTGGCGACAGCACGCCTGAAGCCCGTGCCCACGGCATGAGTGTGGAAGCAACCATCGCCACCACCGACTGCATGGGTGAAAGCCTGACGCTGATCGACTGCCCCGGTTCTGTCGAGTTCGCCTACGAGGCAGAGGCACCACTACGGTTTGCCGATTTCGCCATCGTATGCGCCGAACCTGATCCAAAGAAATTGCCGGCCCTGCAACTCATACTGCACAGGCTGGATGAGCTTCACATGCCGCGCATCCTGTTCCTGAACAAGATCGACAAGGCAGAAGGCTCGGTGCAGCAGACACTCCAGTTTCTGCAAACGGCGAGTTCGCAACCGCTCGTCCTGCGCCAGATTCCGATCTGGGAGAACGGTGTTGCCACCGGCTGCATCGACCTGGCGTTGGAGCGTGCCTACATCTACCGCCCGCACGAGGATGCCGAGGTGCGCGAAATATCCAGCGCCGACAAGGCCCGCGAGGAAGACGCCCGCTTTGCCATGCTGGAAACGCTGGCAGATCATGACGATACGCTTATGGAGCAATTGCTCGAGGACGTGACACCGGACGCCAACACCGTGTTCAACGACCTGACCAGTGAACTACGCGATTGCCTGATCACGCCGGTACTGATCGGCTCTGCCGAAAACGCAACCGGCATCCTGCGGCTGCTCAAGACAATCCGCCACGATGCCCCCAACGTGGAAACCACCAGACAGCGCCTTGGCATTGAAGATGGCACTTCCACCGTGGCGGGCATCGTCAAGACGATCCATACCACCCACGCCGGCAAGTTGTCCGTTGCACGGGTGCTGGCCGGGAAAATCAGCGATGGTGAAACCCTGAAGACGACATCAGGTGGCGCGGGCAAGATCTCTGGCATGGCAACATTGCTGGGCCGGGAGACGAGCAAGGTGACAACTGCAAGCGCGGGCGAAACAGTAGCGCTTGGCAAGCTCGACCACGCTGGAACCGGCGATGCCCTGGTACCCGAGAAGGCGCAAGGCCTGAGCCTCGACCAGCTGCCCGGCCCACCTTCGCTGTACGCCGTCGGCGTCCAGCCAAAGGAACGCAGCGATGAGGTCAAGCTGTCGACCGCGCTGACGCGCCTTGTTGAAGAAGACCCGTCGCTGGCCGTGGAGCACAATCAGACCACGGGAGAGACCATCCTGCACGGCAGCGGTGAAATGCACCTGCGCATTGCGCTGGAGCGGCTGGAGAACCGGGCGCAGATCAGCTTCGACACCCATGAACCATCAATCGGCTACCGCGAAACAATCACCAGGCCAGTTACCCAGCGCGGCCGCCACAAGAAGCAGTCCGGCGGACACGGGCAATATGGCGACGTGGTGCTGGACATCCGTCCGCTCGAGCCCGGTGGCGGGTTCGAGTTTTCCAACACCATAGTCGGCGGCGCCGTGCCGAAGCAATTCATCGGATCGGTTGAGGCAGGCGTGAAGGAGTACCTGCAGTCAGGCCCGCTTGGCTTCCCTGTCGTGGATGTTGCGGTCAACCTGTCGGATGGCTCCTACCACACGGTCGACTCGTCCGACATGGCGTTCCAGCTGGCTGGCAAGCTGGCCATGCGCGAGGGGCTACCTCAATGTGGACCGGTGTTGCTTGAGCCTGTCATGAAGGTGGCCATCCATACCCCGTCCGACGCAACGGCGAACGTCACCGCGATCATACCGCAGCGGCGCGGACAGATTCTGGGGTTTGAGCCACGTGCAGGCTGGGATGGTTGGGACACCGTTACCGCCACCATTCCGCAAGCCACGCTCAACGACATGATCATCGAATTGCGGTCGGCGACGTCAGGCGTTGCGACCTATGAAGCGACGTTCGATCACATGGCCCGGCTGGATGGACGGTTGGCAGACCAGGTGGTTGACGCCCGGTCACAGCGGCTGGCGGGCTGATCCATCAGCTTGACAAGAAAACGGGGTGCAGCAATGCACCCCGTTCGCCTTTTGAATTTTAGGTGGGAAATTTTATGCGTCCACGCACTTGCGCACGCTGCACGG
>JAWVYF010000298.1:0-3553 GCA_033722845.1 Anderseniella sp.
CAAGGACGAGACCCGCAGGGTCTGGGCAGACAAGTTTGGCATCCGCATTTTCGAAGGTTATGGCGCGACCGAAACATCACCCGCCATCGCCACCAACACGGCCCAGCACTTCAAGGCCGGTTCGGTGGGCCGCTTCCTGCCGGGTATCACCCATCGGCTTGAGCCGGTGCCGGGAATTGATCAAGGCGGGCGGCTGATCGTGAAAGGGCCGAACGTGATGCTCGGCTACCTGAAAGCCGACAACCCCGGCGTCATCGAGCCGGCGGAGGACTCGACCTACGATACAGGTGATATCGTTGACGTGGACGAGCGCGGATACGTGACCATTCTGGGCCGGGCCAAGCGCTTCGCCAAGATTGCTGGCGAGATGGTCAGCCTGACCGCGGTTGAGGCGCAGGCGGCAAGCCTGTGGCCGGATCACATGCACGCGGTGGTGGCCGTGCCGGATGCCAGGAAGGGCGAGCAGCTGGTGCTGGTTACCGGCAACGGCAAGGCAAACAGGCAGGACCTGCAGGCGCACTGCAAGAAGGCAGGCTTGAGCGAACTGATGGTTCCGAAGACCGTGCTGCCGGTAAAGCAGGTGCCGCTGCTGGGCACCGGCAAGATCGACTACGTGGCCGCAAAGGCGCTGGCCGAGGCTGCCTAGATCAAGTCAGGCCCGATCGCCTCAGCGGAAGCCGACGCGGCGGATGCTGGCCTCGACCCGCTTGCCCTTCCAGTTCACGGTTGCAGTGGCATCGCACCACCGGCCCTTGAACATGCCGGGCTCCTTGTCGACCTTGAAGGTAAAGGTAACGCACTTGCCGTCGCTGCGGATCGGCCCGCCGGTATAGACGCCGGGCACCTTGATCTGGATGCGGCAGTCGCGGGTCACTTCCGCGCCTGCGGTTTCGTTCTTGCCGCGGAAGTTGCCGGAAATGGTGTAGGTGCCGGGCTTGGCCCAGTCATGGCCGCAGTTGGCGCTTGCGCTGGCTGGCTGGGCGGCCATTGCTACCACTGAAACAGCCCCTGCCATGAGCAGGTTGGATGGTTGAAAGATCATGATAAAACAAGGTCCTGTCGGTCAGTGATCCGGTGTCTGTGCCTGCCACGCCACCCCTTGCGCAACGTGCACTGACCATGATGCCCTTCTCTGCATGCTGTTATGGGGAAGGAAGCCGAAAATTGCAAGGTTTCTCAACCGAAACTCAACCTGCCTGCGCGATTGGGCAGGGCAAACTGTATCCGCAATTCTGTGGCATACCGCAGTGGTGGTGCGAGCATGAAACCGAATCTGGTCGGATGAACGCGAGCCCAAAATGCGCTAGTCTCATTTTTGTAAGTGACCCTCTTTTCGCGGAGACTTGAGAGCGATGAACAAGCCGGCTCATCTCGATATGGCTGCCTGGGAACCGACCCCGAACAATCTGGAAGCCTTCTTCATGGGCTTTACGCCCAATGCATCGTTCAAGAAGCGGCCGCGGCTGATCGCTCGCGCCAAGGACATGCACTACTATGACATGAAGGGTCGCGCGCTGATTGATGCGTCTGCCGGCCTTTGGTGCTCCAATGCGGGCCATTGCCGCCAGCCGATCATCGAGGCCATCCAGAAGCAGGCCGCCGAACTCGATTTCGCGCCGACCTTCCAGTACGGCCACCCGAAGATTTTCGAACTGGCCTCGCGGCTTGCCATGCTGGCACCGGGTGACCTGAACTATGCGTTCTTTACCAACTCCGGCTCGGAAGCCGGTGATACCGCGCTGAAGATGGCGCTGGCCTATCACCGTTCGCGCGGTGAGGCGTCACGCACCCGCATGATCGGCCGTGAGCGCGGTTACCACGGCGTCGGTTTCGGCGGCATCTCGGTGGGCGGCATGGTTGCCAACCGCAAGTGGTTTGGCCCGCTGCTGCCGGGCGCCGACCACCTGCCGCACACCTACAACCGCGCTGAACAGGCCTACACCAAGGGTGAGCCCGAGTGGGGCATGCACCTGGCCGACGAGCTTGAGCGCATGGTGGCGCTGCATGACGCCTCCACAATCGCTGCCGTCATCGTTGAGCCGATGGCCGGTTCCACCGGCGTGCTGCCGCCCCCGAAGGGCTACCTCAAGCGGCTGCGCGAACTGTGCGACAAGCACGGCATCCTGCTGATCTTCGATGAAGTCATCACCGGGTTCGGCCGTCTCGGCCACACCTTCGCAGCCGAGCGCTTTGACGTGGTGCCGGACATGATCACCTTTGCCAAGGGCGTAACGTCGGGCACCATTCCGATGGGCGGTGTCATGGTGCGTGACCACATCTACAACGAGTTCATGGGCGGGCCTGAACACGTCATCGAGCTGTTCCACGGCTATACCTATACCGGCCACCCGATGGCTGCAGCTGCTGCCCTTGCAACGCTGGACGTGTACCGCGAAGAGCAGCTGTTCGAAAACGTGCTCAAGCTGGAAGACCGCTGGGCCGACGCGGCCATGAGCCTGAAAGGCCATCCGCTGGTTGAGGACATCCGCACCCTTGGCCTGGTCGCGGCCATCGACATGAAGTCCGTCGAGGGTCAGCCGGGTCTGCGCGCCTACAAGGCCATGGAGAACGGTTTCCACGACCACGACATCGTGCTGCGCATCACTGGCGACACCATCGCGCTGTCACCACCGCTGATGATCAACGAGGCACAGATCGACGAAATCTTCTCCGAGAAGATTCCGGCAGTGCTGGAGTCTGTTGCCAAGCTCTAAGGGCTGGTCGCGAACACTTTTGATGCGAAGGGCCGGGCGGGCGACCGCCCGGCCTTTTTCATCGCAGGCTGCAGAAACAAACCCTCCCGAAGTTTACCAAGCGTTCGTATTGTATTCTTTTGCGCGAGCAGGCTCTACTTGGAGATGTAGTCGAACACACTGCGCCGTTGCGGAAAGCATTGTGCCTATTGAGCAAATCGAATTACTTCACTATAGATAAGTTCGCCTGAGGGTTGCATCAGGTTGGGGGAGGGCGGTTTCATTCACATGAGACTGATTGTACTGATTTGCTGCGCCGCAGCGCTGCTTTCTGCAGGAGGCAGCCTGCTTCTGACCGGGCGTTATGAAACTGCGTTGATCGCCGCTGTTGCCATGCTGGTTTGCGCGCAAGTGGTCGCGCTGCTTGCCACGGGAAAACCCCGGGAAGTCGAAGATGCCAGGCTTGCCAGCCTGTCGGAAGGCATCAAGCGCAATGCCCGCAGTATCGAGCAGCTGTCGACCCGCACCCGTGACCAGGCGCAGTCATTGGCCGAAATGAAGCAATCGCTTGAAAGAAGCCGCACGCAGCCAGTTGTTCAGAAACGTTGATGCGATGAGAAGCAGCACGATCGATAAAAGCCAGAGTCCCGCTCCAAGATCGGACGAAACCGGGACTACGTTTCGCATCCAGAAAGGAAGAAGAAGATGGAGTTTCTTGAAAGGTGCGGAGCCCTACAAGTATCAGCTTGGCGGACAGGAAGTTCCGCTCTATAATTGCCTGATAACCATCGCCTGATGGGAATGAGGAAAAGCAACCATCCGATGCCGGCTAGCCAATTGCGGATATGCATGCTGAGCGC
>JAWVYF010000299.1:0-3552 GCA_033722845.1 Anderseniella sp.
CGTTGCATCTGAAAGGATAATTTCACTGGCGCGCTGGCCGATCATCATCGATGGACCATTCAGATTGCCGCTGACCACGAATGGCATGACCGAGGCATCTGCCACCCGCAAACCGTCAATGCCGTGTACCTTCAAGCTGGCATCGACAACGGATGCGGACTTGCCAGGCCCCATCCGGCAGGAGCCGCTGGGATGATAGATTGAGTAACCGCGTTCCCGAATGTCTGCTTCGAGCGTTGGGTTGTCATGAACCTCCGGCCCCGGCTTGTACTCCCGGTCGATGATTGCAGACAGCGCGGGCGTTTGTGCAAACCGGCGCAACAGATGGGCGCCCTCCACCATCTCCTGCATGTCTTCGGGTTCGGACAGGAAATTGAACCGGATGCCGGGCACGTGCCCTGCACCGGCATTGTTCAAGACAATCTCGCCGCGCGACTTCGGCCGCATGTTGCAAATCGACATGCTGAAGGCAGCGTACTTTTCCGGCTGGCCCATGCGGCCTGGTCCTCCGGGCTGCACGTCACGGCTGAGTGGCGAGAAATACAACTGAAGATTCGGTACGGCACGCGACGGCGATGACTTGACGAACCCGCCGGCATGGGTGGTGCCGGTGGACAGCGGGCCGGTGCCGGTCAGCATATACCGGATGCCTGCTAGCCCTTTGCCCACCCATGAGTTGAGCTGCTGGTTCAGCGTGGGTACGCGCGAGCGATAGTAGATGTCCCATGCGACATGATCCTGCAGGTGCTTGCCGACTGCGGGCAGGTCCAGCACGGGCTCAATGCCGGTTGCCGCAAGTTGCCGTGCATCGCCAATGCCCGACACCATGAGCAGATAAGGGGAATGAATCGCACCTGCAGACAGGATGACCTCACGCCGCGCCTTCACGGTGACTGCATGGCCAGCGCGCTCGTAACGCACGCCGGTCACACGGCGGCCGTCCACTACAAGGCCGGAAACCTGTGCCTCGCTGACCAGCGAGAAGTTGGCACGGCGCCGGGCAGGCTTGAGCCATGCCCGTGCAGACGACATCCGCTTGCCGCGTGCGCAGATGGAATGGTGGTAATAGCCCACGCCCTCAATGGAGCGGCCGTTGAAGTTGTCATTGCGCGGAAACTGCAACTGCTGGCCGGCTTCCAGAAAAGCCCGGCATATGGGGTGTGTCCACGGTGCGCGGCTGGTGACTTCCAGCGGTCCATCCAGACCATGCCATTCAGCATCACCACTGGCATGATTTTCGATCCGCTTGTAGCTGGCCAGAACCTCGTCCCACCCCCAGCCCGGATTGCCTTCGGCTTTCCACTCTTCGTAGTCGGCGGGCGTTCCACGCATATAGACCATGGCATTGATGGAGCCGGACCCGCCAACGGTGCGGCCACGGGGAACGAACTGCTTGCGCCCGGCCATGCTGGCATCAGGTTCGCTCCACAGCATCCAGTTGACGCGTTCATTAAAGACGGAATGCCCATATCCGATTGGCATTGTCTGCCAGAATGTATCGACGCGGTCAGGCCCGGCCTCCAGCAATAGCACGGTATGTTTGCCGCTGGCAGACAGATTGCCGGCCAAGACACACCCAGCCGAACCTGCTCCCACGATGATATAGTCGAACTCGCCTGTCATGGACGCCTGCCCTCACCCGCCCGGAAACTGAACGGTGGCAGATTATGTTGGCGTGTGAGCGGCGCAACAAAAAACGCACCGGCCTTCTGACAGGGAAGGACCGGTGCGCCAGTTTTTGTCGATCTGGAGGAACGACAATCTTGGGGAATTTGTTACTCGGCAGCTACCTGGAGTGGCTGACGGACAGCCGACATGTACCAGTCCTGTGCGGCTGCCACGCCGGAACCAAGCTCGATCCGGGCACCAGCATCACGCAGCGCCATTTCAGCAGAACCAAGTGCGGCAAGGCACATCACTTCGTTCAGGTCGCCGAGGTGGCCGATGCGGAACACCTTGCCCATGACCTTGGCCAGGCCCGAACCGAAGCTGGTGCGGTACTTGCTGTAGCCGATGGAAATCACGTCGCGGGCATCGATCTCTTCCGGCACCACGATGGCCGAAACGGTATCGGAATGCCACTCCGGACCGGCAGCGCACAGACGGCAACCGTCCCATGCAGCGATGCCGCGGCGAACACCTTCTGCCAGCCGGTGATGACGGGCGAAAATGTTTTCCAGACCTTCTTCCTCAATCAGGGCCAGTGATGCCTTCAAGCCGTGGAAAAGCTGGGTCGGCGGGGTGTACGGGAAGTAGCCGTCGTCGTTGAACTTCAGCATGTCCTCGAAGGAGAAGTAGCAGCGCGGCATGGTGGCCGACTTGCTGGCCTCGAGCGCCTTCTGGCTGACACCAAGGAACGACAGGCCGGCTGGCAGCATGAAGCCCTTCTGGGATCCGGAAACGGCCAGGTCCACGCCCCACTCGTCCATCCGGAAGTCGATGGAGCCGATTGAGCTGACGCCGTCGACGAACAGCATGGCCGGGTGATTGGCTGCGTCGAGAACCTTACGCACGCCAGCAACATCAGAGGTGACGCCGGTAGCGGTTTCGTTCTGGGTGGCAAAGACGGCCTTGATCTCGTGATTCTTGTCTGCCTCGAGGACCTTTGCATACTCCTCAAGCGGCACACCCTTGCCCCACTCGACTTCACAAATATGCGGCTTGAGACCAAGGCGCTGTGCCATGTCGACCCACAACAGGGAGAACTGGCCAAAGCGCGACATCAGAACCTTGTCGCCGGGGTTCAGTGTGTTGGTGATGGCGCTTTCCCACGCACCCGTACCGGAGCCCGGGAACATGAATACACGGCCTTCAGTCGTCTTGTAGACGCGCTTGAGGCCGGCAAAGAGTGGCTTCGTCAGTTCGCCAAAGTCAGGTGCGCGCATGTCCTGCATGGGCACGTTCATGGCCTGGCGAACGGCTTCCGGAATATTGGTTGGTCCGGGAATGAACAGATGTGTGTGACCGTTTTTCATTGCTGTGTTTCCTCCAAATGCGAAGCGACACTCGAGGGTTTTCGCTTCCGACAGCCGGATAGGTAAATCAGGATGTGGAGAAACGCGAACGAAAGCGGGTGTTTGTGAAAAAAGTGTAGTTTACAAAATTGATTTTTGTAATATTGTGAAATAACCGCATTACAAGAGGGAATGCTCCATGAAGTCAGGTAAGACCTTTCTCGGGCCAAGACTGCGCCAGCTGCGTACCCAACGCAAGCTCACTCAGGCTGACATGGCGCGGGCACTGGGACTGTCCACCTCTTATGTCAACCTGCTTGAGAACAACCAGCGCAGCGTGTCGGTTCAGGTGCTGATGCGCATATCAGAGGTCTACGGTGTAGACTGGCGGGACCTCGTGACTGACGACAGCGCCAACAAACTGGCCGACCTGCGCAACGTCTTGCAAGATCCTGTATTCGCCAAATCGCGGCCTGACCTGCAAGAAATGCGTGCCGCGCTCGATCACAGCCCGACGCTGGTACAAAGTGTCATCGACCTTTACGACAGCTACCGGTTGCTTACCGAGCGCATCATGACGGAACGCGATGCCGGCGCC
>JAWVYF010000300.1:0-3550 GCA_033722845.1 Anderseniella sp.
CTGACAACGCCGAGTATGTTATCTCGTCAGGACAGGCCGACACGGTGTCCATCGTGCGCGGCCAGATTGCCGATCCGCACCTGGCCAACAAGGCGAAGGAAGGCCGCGCTGACGATATCCGCCCGTGCCTGTCGTGCAACCAGATGTGCTGGGGCAGGCGGTTCCGCGACTACTGGATCTCGTGCCTGATCAACCCCTCCACGGGCCGCGAGTTCGAATGGGGCGGCGACAGGTTTGTGCCGGCGGGCAAGCCGAAGACGGTGCTGGTCGTGGGTGGCGGACCGGCCGGGCTGGAAGCGGCCCGCGTGGCGGCGGAGCGCGGCCACCGGGTGACGCTGGCAGAGGCGTCGGACAAGCTGGGCGGGCAGTTCCGCCTTGCCGGCATGCAGCCGCGCCGCCACCAGATCATCGACTATATCGACTGGCAGGAACGCCAGCTCAACCGGTTGCAGGTAGAGGTGCGCCTCAATGCGCCGATGGATGCGGACGAGGTAAAGGCGTTCGGGGCCGATGTGGTGATTATGGCAACCGGCTCGCAACCCACCGGAGACGGGTTCCAGCGGGCCTTCCCGCACCTTGACCGGTTGCCCGGCATCGACAACGGCAATGTGTGTTCAGCCGAAGAGGTGATGGCGCGTCAGGCGCGGCCCGGCAAGCGGGTGGTGCTGCTTGATGAAGGTGGCAACTGGAAGGGCGCTGGGACCGCACTGCATCTGGCCGAGAACGGTCATGAGGTCACTATTGTGACGCCGCTTGGCATGGTGGCGAAGGAGGTCGAGCGCACCTCTGCCGACATCCCCATTCGCAAGCGGCTGAAGGCGCTGGGGGCGAAATTCCACACCGATGCTGCGGTGAAGGAATGGCGCGGCGATGCAGCGGTCATCACCGATTTTGCAGCGCCTGACGAGGTGGTCGAGGCCGACACGCTGGTGATTGCCGCGTGCAACAAGGCCGATGACTGGGTGGCGCGCGAGCTGGACGGCTCAGGGCTGGAGATGATCGAGGTGGGCGACAGCGTCGCGGCGCGCACTGCTGTCATGGCGATCTACGAGGGCCGCAAGAAGGCGATGGAGATCTGAACGGATTGTCGGCCTTGGGGCGATGATCCATGGACCCTCGGGACTTGGCCCGAGGGTGACAGGATATGTCCTGTTTCAGGCCGCCAGCTTGAGCAGGCCGTCAAGGTCAAGCCGCTCGGTGACCATCTGCAGCTCACCCTTGTCATCAATGGGCCAGTCGGTTTCCGGCTTGTCCCAGTACAGCTCGACGCCATTGCCGTCCGGGTCGTTCAGGTAAAGCGCTTCGGACACGCCATGGTCCGAGGCACCGTCCAGCTTGTAGCCGGCATCGAGAATGCGCTTCAGCGCATCTGCCAGGTCAGCGCGTTCCGGGTAGAGGATGGCAAGGTGAAACAGCCCCGTGGTGCCGCGCGGTGGCGGATTGCCGCCCTTGCTTTCCCAGGTGTTGAGGCCGATGTGGTGATGGTAGTCACCGGCGGCCACGAAGGCGGCCTGGTCGCCATACTTCTGCTTCAGCCCGAACCCCAGCACACCGACATAGAAGCCGATGGCGCGGTCGAGGTCGGCCACCTTCAGGTGGACGTGGCCGATGCGCGCGCCCGGTGAGACCGGACGCGCAGGAGTGGGATCAATGTTCTTCATCATGTGATGGTCCTTCACGGTGGCGATGGTCAGGCGGTCTGTGCCTTGCGGGCCACCATATCATCCACCGCATAGGCGCCGGAGCCAAGCAGGGCCTGTGCGCCAAGGGTCAGCGTCCAGAACAGCGGGTATTCCCAGCCGCCGCCTTCGCTGGAAAACACCCAGCCATTGCCGGCATGGGCCCAGGTGGCACCGAGCAGGACGGGGATCAGGGCCAGTGCGGCAGCCCGCGTCTGGAAGCCGGCGATCAGCATGACCCCGCCGACAATTTCGGCAAAGGTGACGACGTACGCGAGAAAGCCGGGCAGCCCGAGGGATTCAAAGAAGCCGGCAGCGCCTGCCAGCGTGAACACGAAAATCTTGAGCAGGCCGTGGGCAAGGGCGGCGATGCCAAGCGTGATGCGCAAAAGCGCGGTGCCGGTTGCAGTCATCTGTGTCTCGTTCATCGGTGCAAGTTCCTTCTGTCAGGTGGCGGTGGGCATCCATGCCCGTCTGCCGTTGTTGGTGATGAACGAGATGTAGCGAATTTACCGATTGTGATAATCAGCCAATATTGAGATATATTATCTCACGGAAGGAGATAATATGGATCGCTTGCGGGCAATCGAGGTTTTCGTGGCGGTGGCCGATCTGGGCAGCTTTGCCGCCGCAGCCGACCATCTTGGCATTTCGCGCAACATGGCCTCGCGCCACGTGGCCGACCTGGAAGCGCACCTGGGCGCAAGGCTGCTCAACCGCACCACCCGCTCGGTCAGCCTGTCGAGCATCGGGGCGTCCTATCTGCACACGGCGCGCGATGTGCTGGTGCAGCTGGAGGAGGCGGACCGGGCGGCCGGACTGCAGCGGCTGGCTCCGCACGGGCGGCTGGCGCTGTCGGCACCGATGTCGTTTGGCGTCAGGCACGTTGCCCCCCACCTGCATACCTTTACCAGGGCAAACCCGGAGGTCACGGTAGAGCTGTCTCTCAATGACCGGCTGGTGGACCTGGTGGAGGAGGGCTTCGATGTGGCCATCCGCATTGCCCGGCTGGCCGACTCGAGCCTGATCTCCCGGCGCATTGCCGACGTTAGCCTGGTCTGCGTGGCAAGCCCTGGCTACCTGGCCGAAAATGGTACGCCGGCCTTGCCGGAAGACCTCGCCCGCCATCGCACCATCGGCTATTCCCTGGACAGCGACCCCGGTCAGTGGCGGCTGGAGAGCAGTGCCGGGCAGGCCAGGACAGTCCGCGTTGAGCAGCATGTCGTGGCCAACAATGGTGATGCCATCGAGGCCATGGCGGTTTCGGGCGCCGGGCTTGCCCTGCAGCCGGACTTCATCTGCCACGAAAGCCTGGCATCCGGCCGGCTGGTGCGGGTGTTGCCGGGCTGGTCCGGCGGCACCATCGGGGTGCACGCACTCTACCCGGGTAAGTTGTATGTGCCACTGAAAGTTCGCAGTTTCATAGATTGGCTTGCCGGTTTTTACAAATCTGACCCGCCGTGGCGTCAATCTGCCTAAAAAAAGCTTGGCAAATCAGTGTCAGAATCGTGACATTGCCATGTCTTGAGGGGGACGGCATCTCAACTCTTTCGCGGCGGGCATGAGCAATCACCCCTTTCCCCATCTGTTTTCTCCCATCACCCTGAATCACAGGCGCCTGAAGAACCGCATAGTGTTCGGCGCACATACGGCCAACATGGCCGAGAACGGCCTGCCGTCGCGCCGCACCAAGGCGTATTACGTGGAGCGCGCCAAGGGCGGTGCGGCCATGATCGTGGTCGAGCCGGTGCCGGCCCACAAGTCAGGCGTTCTGACGCGCGGCAACTTCCGCGCCGAGGATGACGCGATCATTGCGCCGCTGCGCAAGATCAACGAAGCATGCAGCAACTACGGCACGGTGATGATCCAGC
>JAWVYF010000301.1:0-3542 GCA_033722845.1 Anderseniella sp.
GCCAGCGTCATGGCGGCACCCAGCACCACCGGATTGGTTGGCTCCAGTGCCAGTGCCTTGCTGACTGCCGCAGACGCATCGGCCCAGGAATCAGCGCCGTCTCGCGGGTTGCGGCCATAGCGTTGCTCGTCGATGTAGATATAAGCCAGCGCGGCCCAGGCATCGGCATAGGACGGGTTCTGGCTGACTGCAGCGCGCAGGCAGGTGCGCAACTGACGGTGGGCGTTGCCGGTTGGGGCGTCCCAGTACTCGTAGATGCCGAGGAAGCACTGGAAGCCGGAATAATCCACATTGCGCTCAGGACCTTTTCGGGCAATGGCAAGTTGTGGCAGCAGGCCTTTTTCCGAGGCCAACTGACCGGCGATCTCGCTCAGCATGCGGCGCTGAAACTCTTCCACACCAGTCGTGTTGCCAGCGACGGCGTGCTGCCAGGTGCGGGACCATTTGACCTTCAGGGAGGGAATGTCCTGCAGGCGCATGGTGACGGTGAACGTGCCGCCGTCGGCTGCGACAGAGCCTGACAGGGCGTAATCAAAGCCGCCGCCCGAGCCATTCAGGTTGCTGATGCCGGACAGCGGCTCGCCGGTCTCCGGCAGTTGCACGACGTGCATCCACGGGTAGGCCAACATGTCGGACAGCAGTTCCCCGGACAGGCCGGAGGCCAGACGGCTGGTCAGCGGCGAGGGGTTGCCTGCAGGCAACGGGCGCAGGTGCTGCACCAGCAGGCGGATGCGGGTGGCGGCTTCCTGTTGACTGGATTCGACTGGCAGTGTGGGCGCGCGTTTAAGGTATGTCCAACTTGCCAGCAATCCGAGACCGATGATGCCGCACACGGCCAGTACCGACCGGCGGTTCGGACTGGTACGGGGGCGGGCAGCGGCCGGGGCCGAGATCTCGTCATGATCGTGGGCTGCCACGAACTGTGGCTGGTAGCCGCCCAACGGGATGATGATGCGGATCGGATCGTCTGCGCCATCGGTTGCATAATACAGCTGCAATCCGTTGCGGACGCGGCCGAACATGACGCGCACGATGGAGTCTGTCTGGGGATCAAAGTCGTCAGGCTTGTCCAGAACGCTGGTGGCAATGGTGTATTCCTTGAGCTCGTCACCATGCCCGGCGAGGGTTTGTTGCACGACATACTGAAGCAGATTGCGCAGCCGCGAGGCACCTGAGAAGGTCTTGTGTGCGCTGACGCGGGCCAGCGCATCGTGCACCTGTTCGTCGGACATGCCTTCGGGCAGAACCGGCACCGTCATGGCAAGCTTTCCGTCTTGTATGAATGGTTGCAGCTCATGCGGGTCTCTCTCATTCTCTCAGTATCAGGACTGAGCCGGTCCAATGCAATGCTTGCGAAGGCGCGGTTAACCGTTTGCAGCTAGCTTGCTGCATGATGAGCAGGAATGTCTTGATAATTCACAACCCGGTTGCGGGCCAGCGCACAGCGCAGCTGGTACACGCGGTGGCGGCATCGCTCGACGGGCAAGGTGTGAAGGTCAGCTTGCGGGCTACTGCTTATGCCGGGGAAGCCGAAGAAATTGTGCGTGCCGAACGCGGCTGCCACGACGTGATTGCCGCCGCTGGCGGCGATGGCACCTTGATGGAAGTGGTCAACGGACTTGAGCCTGATGACGGGCAGGCCGTGGCCATCATTCCGGCTGGTACGGCCAATGTGGTCGCGCTTGAACTGGGCTTGCCGAGAGACCCGGTCGCACTTGCACGCACCATCCTGCAGGGCGACGTGCGCCGGGTATCGACCGGCACCATAAATGGCAGACGGTTCGTATTTACCGCCGGTGCCGGTTTTGACGCTGCAGTGGTGGCATCGGTCGATGCTGCACTCAAGAAGCGGGCCGGCAAGCTGGCGTTTGTGACGGCGGCGCTCAAGACACTGGCCGGTTATCCGTTCCCGGTTTTCGAGATCGAGACCGATGGGTTCACGCACAAGGCAGCTGGCATCATCGTGATGAACGGGCGCTACTATGGCGGAAATCACGTCATTGCGCCCGGTAACCAGCTGGAGGAGCCGGGGTTCGCCACGATTGTGCTCAAGGACAGCGGACGGCTTGCGGCGCTGACGTATATCGCGGCGCTTGGCCTTGGCCGGTTGCACCAGCTGAACAGCGTGATCTACCGGACCGGTGTGCGGCGGGTTGCGATTGATGCGCCAGCGGGTGAGCGGGTGCAGGTTGATGGCGACAATGCGCTGTCAGTACCAGTGGTGCTGCAGGCCGGTACAGGTCATGTCAACGTGGTATGCGGCGAGGGATCAGTTGGCCGGGGCGATGCCTGAGCCACTGCCTGCCTGCGGCCTGATGAGTGCATCGGGTGGAATCTCGGTTGGCAGGCTTTGCTGGATGATCTGCTCCAGTTTCTTGCGCTCTTCCTCGGCGGCGCGGCGGCGTACCTCCGCGGCGGACTTGAGCCGTTGCTGCTCTTCCGCCAAGCGGCGGCGGGCGGCTTCTGCTGCCTGGCGTTCCTCGATGATACGCTGGCGGCGTTCTGCTTCCTTGCGTTCCTGTTCCTCGCGGAACTTGCGCTCTTCCTCGATCAGGCGCTGTTCTTCGCGCTGCAGTTCTTCCAGCTTGTCCATGCCGCGTTGAAGGACGTTGGTGACCACCCAGGTTTTCAGGCTGCCGGTGTCATAGCTGCGCTCAAGCGATTGCGGGTGTCCGGAAAGCCGCATGGACAGGCCGGGTGTGCCGCTGGCGACGCCGCTGCCGGATGGCTGGACGGCAATGTCGATCCGGGTTCTCAGCGAGGCGAGGTCTGAGGTGAGGCGCAATGTGCCGCTGGCAACCCGGCTGGTGAATGCAGCGCGCGGTGAGCGGATGATGCCTGCGGCAAGACTGATCGGTATCGGCGCTGGGGTCACCTTGATGGGGCCGGAGGACAGTTGGCGGGACATCAGCTGGTCAAGGCCTTCCACGCTGGTGAGCCCGTCGAGCCGGGGCAGCAGGGCCGGGATGTCCAGCGCGGCGATAGTGAGTGCGGCAGCGCTGGCCTTGCCTTCGCCTGAAAGCTGGCTGAACAGGCCAGCGGGGCTGCGGCCACTGCCGGCAAAGGTCAGGGCGATGTCCGCTGTGCCGGACAGCGCCGGCAGGCCGGATGAGCCTTGCAGAAGCTGGCCGGTTTCCAGTGTGGCGGCAAGTTTGCCGTCGATCGTGACCAGCGGGGCATCGGTGCCGAGCGACATGGCCAGCGACAGGGGTTTGCCTGTGGAGGTTTGGCCATCAAGATTTACTTCGAACTTGGCATCGTCCTTGCGGTCAATGGCGACGGTGCCGCTGGCGAGCGCCACACCCGGCACAAGGTCGATCCGGTTGGCGGCGAACCTGAGAGATTTGCCGATCCAGCCAAGGCGGGTGAGATCGAAGGTCTCTGCGGTGCCGGAGGAGGCGGGCGATGAGGCGAGCAGGCCGGCCAGCCACGCGGCATCAAGCTGGTCAAGCTGAAGTACGGCACCGATGGAGGGCTTGCGCAACGAGCCGGCCAGGCTGACCAGTCCATTGGCCGAGTTGCCGGGCAGGGTGAGCTTGAAC
>JAWVYF010000302.1:0-3495 GCA_033722845.1 Anderseniella sp.
AGGTGGCGGCGCCCAGTAAGACCGCCAACAGTGCGTGCGGCAACCAGCCGACATTTCCCGGCCGGACCTTGCAAGGTCCGGCCGGGAAATGTCGGCTGGTTGCCGCACGCACTGTTGGCGGTCTTACTGGGCGCCGCCACCTGCCTGCGTTGCGCCGGTGGAAACAGCGGTCTTCTTCTTGATCTGGTCTTCGGTGCCAGCAAACATCACACCGTCGTCGCCGACCGTCAGCACCGAGTCGCAGAACGGCTCGCAGTGATAGGTGGACCGGGTTCCGCCCTTGTACATGCTCACCACCTGGTTCTCTGCGCGCTGTACACTAACCATGAAGTTGGCCAGCTGGTTGCCGTCCAGATCGAGAACGATCACCTGAGTGCGTCCGGTGTTCTTGCCGAGAATGATCAGCCGGTCGCGCTGCAAGGTGGCATCAGCAAACAGCGGGTTGGACAAAACGACAGTTGCCGGTTCGCCGGCAACCTTTACGACCCGCGCGGTATCGACATCAATCTTGATGGACGGCTGGGCAATGGCTGTGACAGACATGGCGGCCAGTCCGGCGGCTGCACCGATCAGGGCAATGCGGGTTTTTGCAAACAGGGTCATGACGGCGTCTTCCTTGTGGGTCAGGCCATGACCGGAGCACCTATTTGCTCTCACGGTCAGGCATATCCTTGCTGGCGACCATTTACACCTGAAAATGGTGAATGAACCATTACCCCGTGGCCGGTTCATGTTCCGGATTGGCCTCGCGTATGCGCATGACACTTTATATATGGGGCTGAAAGCCGGGTGGGCCTGCAGCGATGTGTAAAGTCATGCTGACAGCGTTAGTCTGTTCACAGGACCAAACTACTGACAAGCAAAACGGCAACGCAGGGTTGTTCCTGAGAACATCGGTAATGGCAGTATTTATGTATGTAAAATTTGAATAAAAACATATTTTAATTATAACTTTAATGATCTGTTTTCCATTCGCGATTTATCCATCGTTGGGAGTGGCGCTTAGATTTCGTATTTACTTGATGTTAAGAGCTGGGGCCTAGGTTGGACCCCGGTTCAGACGACAACCCCCGCGGGGGAGTTTGTTCCAGTGCTAAAAACTGTGAGTACAAAGGAGAGAGTTATGTTCGCACGTTTCTTCAAGGACGAATCTGGTGCAACCGCTATTGAATACGGCCTCATCGCCGCTGCTACCGGCCTGGCCCTGGTTGCTGTGATGCCTGGCATCAAGACCAAGCTGAGCACCACGTTCACCTCGATCAGCTCCAAGATGTAATCATCTTGATTGCTGCTGCCGGCAGACGAGCCTCTGCCGGCAGTTTGATCTTCAGGGAGGCTCCGGAAACCGCTGGCGATCCGCCGGCGGTTTCTGTTTTTTCAGCCGGTTTGGCAAGGCCCTGGAAGGTTCAGGCTTAACCCGCTCTTTACGCCCCTCATGACACTATCGCGCCAATCAAGGGGCCTGCCATCGGCGAAGATCATATCTGGCCGGCGCGGCAAGGTTGGGACATTTACGGGAGAGCCTCGCGCAATGGATCAGATTGCTATCCTCATCACCTTTCCGCTGCTGATGATCGGTGCAGGCATTGGTGATTGCCTGACCTACAAGATCCCGAACTGGCTGGTCGGCCTGATCGGCCTGTTGTTCTTTCCCGCTGCCCTCTATGCCGGAATGCCGGTGGAGGAGATGGGCTGGCATCTTGCAGCCGCAGCGATTGTTCTGACCGGTTGCTTCATCCTGTTCTGTTTTGGCCAGTTCGGCGGCGGCGATGCCAAGCTGCTGACCGTCGGCGCCCTGTGGATCGGCATGTCGCCGTTGCTGCCGTTCCTCATTTTCGTCGCGCTGTCCGGCGGCGTGCTGGCGCTGGTGATGAAGTTCTGGTGGATCGTCAGGCTGAACGTCGACGTCTTCAAGCTGGAGAAGCTGGCCAAGCGCCTGAAAGCCTCCATTGACCTGCCATACGGTGTGGCGATCGCCGGTGGGGCTTTGATCGCCTTTCCGGACAGCTGGATTTACCAGGCCATCGAAGGCCCCAAAATCTTCTGAGTGCCTCAACGCGCCCTTTCAGGCCAGCAACAGTTCGAGCGCCCACCCGGCAAGCGGTGGGCGTTTTGCGTTGTGACGGTTGCGCCCGGACCATTTAGCCACGGTTAACCATAATTTGACCTTTGTACGGCATCTTCGTGGCTACAGACACGAATCCTCGCTTTCAGACCGGAGAGTCAGCAATGAGTAAATCGCGTATCATGGCCATCGGGATCGCAGGTGCGGCCGCTTTGGGCGCTGCCTTCATGGCCAACAACTTTCTCAGTGCGCCAGTCGAGAAACAGGTCGTCGAAGTCAACAAGGTTTCGATGACGCCAATCCTCGTCGCGCTGCAGAACATCGACGTGGGCGAAAAGCTGACCTTGGCCAATGTCGGCTGGAAGGAATGGCCGTCAGATGAAGTACGCGAGTTCATGATTGCCCAGCCTGGCAATGAAGACTTCTTTGAGAAGATGGACGGCTCACGCGCCCGCGCGCGGCTGTTCGAAGGTGAGCCCGTCAACCGGAAGCGCATGGTCGCCGTCGGAGATGCCGGTTTCATGGCCGCAGTCCTTCCCAAGGGCATGCGCGCCATCTCGACCCGTGTCTCGGCCGAGACCGGTGCAGGCGGTTTCATTCTTCCAAATGACCGGGTCGACGTGATCCTGACCCGCAAGGTTGCCGGCAACCGCGATGTGTCTGAAACGGTTCTGAACAATGTCCGGGTTCTCGCCATCGACCAGCAGCTGAAGACCACCGAATCCGGAGAGCAGGTCATCGTCGGCAAGACGGCCACGCTCGAACTCGCACCTGACCAGGCCGAGATACTGGCCCTGGTCGAAAGCAAGGGGCAGCTTTCCCTCACACTGCGCTCGCTGGCTGACCGGGGTGACAAGGAACTCGGCGACGACGGCCCGCGCGTCTCGGAGCGCTATGCCAAGGGTTCCGGCAACGGCATCCAGATCATCCGCTATGGCACCCCGAGCCAGCTCGCGAACAACTAATCAAGGCAGACAAGTCATGACCCCCTCACTCCTCGACGACTACAAGAAATCCACAGGCAACACTGCCTTCACCAACGCACTTTTCTCGCTCGCAGCCGCTATTGGCGTGTTCATGCTGGTCATGGTAAGCGCCCTGTCGCCCGCCAGGGCAGCAGAGGACTCACGCTTCCTGCGCATGGGCCTGAACAAGACGGTGGTCATCAGGTTGCCGGTCGCGGCAAAGGACGTTCTGGTTGGCAACCCGGCCGTGGTTGATGCGGTTGTTCGTACACGCACCACGGCCTACCTGTTCGCCAAGGCAAACGGCCAGACCAACATTTTCTTCTTTGATGAAGGCGGCCGCCAGATCCTGAATCTCGATATCGAGGTTGCAGCCGATGTAAAGGCGCTGAAGCAGCTTCTGGACCGCACCATGCCCGGCAACCAGATCACCATTGATACGGTTGCCAGCAACATCATTCTGCG
>JAWVYF010000303.1:0-3493 GCA_033722845.1 Anderseniella sp.
CCTCGGGTGAAATGAAGTGCACACCGCTGGTGAACCGGGGATTGCATTCAATCGCCCAGGCACGACCCGCCTCATCGACGATGAAGTCGAACGCTATGGCACCGCTGTATCCGGATTTGCGCACGAACGCGGTGATCCAGTCATGCGCAGCCGGACAGTCGTCAACCCGGCTGAAGCAGACGGCCACAGAGCCTGCGAACACCGTACCTTCGTACAGGACGCTGATGCGCTCCTGGCCTTCATGGGCAAGCGTAAACGAGCTGACGTGCCGCCCGCGCACCAGCGTTTGCACAAGGCAGGATGGGCTGATCGCACGGGGTTGCTGGATGGTGCCGGCCTTTTCGAGCCTTACGCCGCTGCCGGAGCATGAATGGATCGGCTTGATAACGTGATCGCTGACAGCCATCAACGCGAGCGCCGAAGGGTCTGTCATGGCATAGGTTTCCGGTGCATCCAGCCCCATTGCATGGGCGGTGCGGGCGAACTGCAGTTTGTCGTGCAAGGCGAGCAGCTCTGGCTGCGGCGGGCAGGCCAACCGTACATTCGCTGGCATTTGCCCGGCAAGGGCGGCGACATGCAGCGCCTCCTCCGAGACAGGCACCACGAGGCCGACGCCTTCAGCCTTTATGATGTCCAGCAACTCGCGCTGGTAGGCCTGCGGATTGGTTGCAGGGGCTGTCACCTGAAAGGATTTGGCCACCGCGCGTGACGAGTGACAAACGTGCCGCCTGAACGGTTCTGCAACAATCACCCGGCACCCGGCACCAGCCAGGGCGCGGGCAATTTCCAGGGCCTTTGGCAAGCGGCCCAATGTCAGCAGGACGGTTGCTGTCATGGAACCCTCGTCTCAACATCACCTTGCAAGCATCATGGTTACGGTATTTAATGTCAATCAAACTTGACACTTCACGCAAGGAAATTGCCTTGAAGCCTCGTCTGGCCTTGAACATGCATGACCCTGGTCACACCAGTTGGGCCGACGGCGCGCATTGCAGGCAGGCGATCCGAACGGGCTCGCGTTCGTTTCACCTGGCATCACAGCTGCTGCCGCAGTCCATGCGCTGGTCGGCGCACGCCATGTATGCGTTCTGCCGCGAAGCTGACGACGCCATAGACGAGGCCGACGATCCGGAACTTGCCATTGCCGGCATGTATGAGCGGCTCAACCTGATTTATGCGGGTACGCCTTCCGACAGTGCGGCCGACCGGGCGTTTGCCGATATTGTTGGCCGCTTCGCGATACCCCGCTGCGTGCCTGACGCGCTGCTGGAAGGCTTCTGCTGGGACACGATAGGGCACGAGTACGAGACACTGAGCGATGTTGTCTCCTATGCGGTGAGAGTGGCGTCCACGGTCGGCGTCATGATGACTTTGGTCATGGGCCGGCGAGAGCGCAACGTGCTGGCAAGGGCATCCGACCTTGGCATCGCCATGCAGCTGACCAACATCGCGCGCGACGTTGGTGAGGATGCCCGCAATGGCAGGCTGTATCTGCCCCGGCAGATGCTGCGTGAAGCTGGGCTTGATCCTGATGGCTGGCTGGCTGCACCTCGCTTCTGTCCCGAGATCGCCGTTGTGACCGGTCGTCTGCTCGACGTTGCCGACCAGTTTTATGCCCGCGCCGACAGTGGCATCGAGGCCCTGCCACGCCGCTGCAGGCCGGCCATTCGTGCTGCCGGTGTGATATATGCCGAGATCGGCCGGGAGATTGAACGCAACGGGCTGGACAGCGTGACCCGCCGTGCCGTCACCACGCGCAGCCGCAAACTGGCCTTGCTGGGCAAGGTCTTCATCACGTCAGCAGGTCCGTATCAAGCGGGTCGCGCCAGCTCGGAGGTTGAGGCTGACGAAGCGTCCTTCCTGCTGGATGCTGTCGACAATCAACTGGCGCCAAGGCACAATCAGGCGGCCTTGAAGCCGCTTTGGCATTATAGCGGCTGGGGCGATGACCTGTTCGGGCTTCTGACGCGCGTGGAACAGCGCAAGCAGGCCCGGCAGCCCGTCTGACGCTGCCTGCCGGCGTCGGTTTAAATCAAGGACGCGCGAGGGCTTGACTGCATGGATTGGACCCTGATGGCTTTTATCGGCATCTGCGCGGTGGCGGCGTCAAGTGGTGCGCTGTTTCCGCCGGGCCGCTGGTACGAGAGCTTGCGCAAGCCATCGTGGCGCCCGCCCAACTGGCTGTTCGCTCCGGCGTGGACGGTGCTGTACGCCATGATCGCGGTGTCCGGCTGGCTGGTGTGGACCACGGCAAGCCCCGGCGAACGCCTGCTTCCAATGAGCGTTTACGGCTTGCAACTGGTGCTGAACGCCATTTGGTCCGGCATCTTTTTCGGTATGAAGCGCATGAAGCTGGCGCTCGGCGAGATGGCGCTACTTTGGCTGTCCATCGCGGTCAATATTGCGGTTTTCTGGCCGCTGCACAAAATGGCAGCGCTGATGCTGGTGCCCTATCTCGCGTGGGTGTCTTTTGCCTTCATGCTCAACCGGGCGCTTGTCAAACTCAACCCGGATTCCGGCAAACAGGCGCTGGCATGATGGATTATTCCGCCATGAAAGCGGTGCAGTTCGTGCTGTTCTTCGGGGCCGTATTCGGGTTCGGCGTCTGGCAGCTGTACAGCCTCAAGAAACTGCGCGAGCGCCGCAAGCAGGACGAAGAATAGCTGCGTCCGATCCGTCAGACCACGCGCGGCACCTTCACCGGCAGCATGATCTGGACAATCGGCGATACGAACCGGCGCATGTCGAGGCTTTCGTGCACTGCCGTGACAGGCTCACCCAGCAAGTGGGTGGAGACGACCGAGCGGCTGTAGAACGGCGAGTCCACCCAGCTTTCCACGATGGCGGGTTTCGCTGGTGGTTCGCACCGGGTCTGGCGCTCCACCAGCCAACGGGTGCGCGGCAGTGTCAGCATCTGGTCCGGCGACACGAAGTCCGTCACCTTGCCATCGGTGCCGTAGCGCAGGGCAAGCGAGCGGAACCCGCCGCCTTTCAGTTCGAGATCATAGAGAATCGCCGCCCCGCCGTCAGCCAGTGATCCCCGGCTCCAGTTCCAGTAGTCGAACGATTGTTCAAGCGGCACGTCGCCGTCATTGGAATCGAAATAGGCATGGCCATCCCAGTTCAGGTCAGGGCTGTCGAGGCGTACCTCGGCGCGCGCACGCGGGTTGATGGGCCACCACCGATGTTCGCGGTTTGCATCCAGATAGGACGCGCGATCATAGACGTGATCACAATGCACCGTGATTTGTCCTCGCACCCGCCGTGGCAAAGGTGCCGTCACCTCGTCGATGTCGATGATGGCGCGGTCTCCCTCCCAGCGGATCGAGCTCGCACCAATCGTCAGGCAGTCGCGCGATTGCGTCAGCGCCGCGTCGGTTCGCTCGGTCATGGCCCAGCGGTTCTTCTTGCCGTACAGCACAACGTGCATACACGGAAAATTGCGCGGATCTGCGCCGGGCGACCGTCTTGCCCACTTGTAGTAGGGCGAAAA
>JAWVYF010000304.1:0-3491 GCA_033722845.1 Anderseniella sp.
CTCGTTGACGATATCGCGGATCTCGTCACGGGCTGCATCGCGGTCGAGCTGACCCAGCTGGGTGAGGTCGATGGCATCAATCAGCGCGTTGAAGATCGTCGTCTTGATGTCGTAGTAGTTCTCCGAGCGCGCATTGCGGCCACGGCCCGGCTTTGCTGCCTGGACGGGTGCTTCACGCTGCGGCGCGACCTGCTGCTGCGGCTGGGGAGCAGCCGGCTGCGGTGCAGAAACGGCTGCAGCTTGAGGCGCAGGTGCGGCCTGCTCGGCATTCTCGATACCGGGAATGGCAACATCAATGCCGGGAATGTTCTGCGCCTGCGGTTCGGCTGCGGCCGGATGAGGTGCTGCAGGCAAACCCGGTTGTGCCTCCTGCGCTGCAGGCTGCGGCTGCGGCTGCGGCTGCGGCGGCACTGGTGTTGGTGTATCTCCCCGTTTTCCAAACATGTCTTATTTTTTCCTCAGCATGGGTAGAATTCTTGCAAGCGCCGAGCCGCTCTTGGCCTTTTCCGCAACCGGGCCCTGCGACTTGCCGATCAGCATCTGGGCGAGAGCCTGGATTTGCTCTGCCGGCTTCGACTTGGGACCAACCTCATCAATCATCTGGCCGTTGCTGGACGCGGTGCCGAACACATGGGCATCAAACGGAATGACGGCGACAGGCTCGGTACCCACGGCCTTGGCGAACTCGGCAACCGGAATTTCCGGCCGCTTCTGAACGCCGACCTGGTTGAGCACGACGAGCGGAGCCTTGTCGTTCGGGCGGGCCGCGGTCAGGAAGTCGAACACGTTCTTGGTGTTGCGCAGGCTAGCGAGGTCCGGCGTCGACGTGATGATGACATCGTCGGCATTGGTCAGCACATGCTTGCTCCACGCGGTCCAGACATTGGGCACGTCCAGAATGACCAGCGGTGCAGCACCACGTACGGCGTCGACAATCGGCTCAAGGCTTTCCTGGTCGATGCCGAGGGATTTCTCGACCTGTGCCGGTGCCGGCAACAGGCTCAGCCGGTCAGAGCACTTGGTGAGCAGGCGTTCGATCATGGTTGAATCGATGCGGTCTGCAGAGCCGAGTGCTTCGGCCATGCCCTGTGCCGGATCCTGGTTGAAGTTCAGGCCTGCCGTACCGAACGCCATGTCCAGGTCCGTGACGATGGTGTCGACGTGGAACTGGCCGGAGGCAATCGCTGCGATATTGTGTGCGATGGTGCTGGAGCCGACGCCGCCCTTGGCGCCCACAAACGCGACGATGCGGCCAATCGGAGCCGCTTCAGGATCGTTGAACAGGCCCGAGATGGCCTCAATGACCTGCAGTTGGTGAACCGGCGCGACCAGATATTCGCTCAAGCCCTGGCGGATCAGTTCGCGATACAGGATCACGTCGTTGACGTGGCCGATCAGGATGACCTTGGTCGAGGGATCGCAGACCTGTGCAAGCTGGCTGAGCTCGGACAGAACCTGATCACGATAGCCTTCGGTCTCGAGCAGCAGAACTTCCGGCGTTGACTGCTGCGAGTACATCTGCACGGCCTGCATGATGCCACCCTGGTGGATGTCCACGTGGGCGCGAGCCATACGGCGGTCGATAACCACCTGCTGCATTGCGCCGGCAGTGGCCTGCGTGGTGCAGAAAATGGAGATGTTCACACGCGGCACGGCAGCGACCACGTGGTCGTTGCCCTGCTGTGCGAAGCTTTGTGGATCTGTCTGGGTCATTTTTCTAAGCTCTCTCCACTAGGTCAGTTCTGACCGCTTGCTCTCACCTGGCTTTGTGCCGCTGCCTGAGAATTCGTGTCCTCGCCGTTGATGTACTTCTCGAACACCATGGCGCGGCGCGAAGCGCTTGCCGATGTCGAAGTACGCGGCGTCTCGAAGTCAGACGGATTGGCGACCTGCGCAGCCAGATTATGTTGCTGTGCACATCCGAAATTTGGGTAATTTTGATTGCTATAAGTTTCTGAAAGGTTTTCAGACCAGTCGCCGCATTCCTTAGTCACCGCAAATTTGCGGGAGAACGACAGCATGACCGGCGCGTGGGCGCCGCCCTTGTAGGAAACATGCTTGATGCGGTGCGGCGCGATACCTTCGGTTTCCATCAGGTGTGCCACCCGGCCGGCCACTGCGTTGGCAACCATGCCGCCCGCAGGGCGCTGCACATGAATGGCCGAAGCGTTGGTTTCGTGGGCCTGCTGGGCAAAGCGGCGGACCGCTTCTTCCTCATGCTTGCTCAGTTTGGACGAGTGCGTCGGCACCTGCAGCTTCACCGTGCCCTTGGCCACCTCGATGGGGTGACGCTCATAATGCATCTGTGGCATGTAGATGTCGTCCACACCACCAGACATCTGGTGCTGACAGGCCGTCAGCGTGAGAAGGGCGAAGGCAGGGGCCAGCGTACGGGCCAGGCCTTTGGACTTTGATACAAACTTGGTCATTTCAGTTCTCCTGGGGCCTTCAGCCATTACTCAACGATGAAACCGACATTGCCGTGATAGTTGGTGCCGCCCTTGGCGGTGCCACCGGGGGCGCCGTAAACCTTGTTCAGGCGGCCAAACAGATAGTTCTGGCGGTCGGTTGCGACGCTCAACTTGTCGATCGGGCTGACGAGTTCGCGCTCGTTAACCGGCTTGACGATGTAGGGCGTGACCATGACCGTCAGTTCAGTCTGGCTCTGCTTGAAGTCGTTCGAGCGGAACAGCTGACCAAGGATCGGCAGGTTCTTGGCACCGGGAATGCCGTTGATGGCCTGACGGGTGTCTTCCTGGATCATGCCAGCCATGATCATCGACCCGCCCGATGGCAGCTCCACGGTGGTCTCGGCCTTGCGGGACTTCAGACCCGTGATACCGGCCAGGCCAGCGCCCACATCAGGTTCGGACACTTCGGTGTTGATCTTGAGGCTGATGCGGCCTTCCGACAGCACCACCGGCGAGAAACCGAGGCCAACACCAAACTCCTTGAATTCCACCGTGCGGGTGCCGGTGTCAGAGTCGATGGCGGTTACGATCGGGAACTCACCACCAGCGAGGAACTTGGCGCTTTCACCGGAGATCGCGGTCAGCGTTGGTTCAGCCAGCGTGCGCAGCAGACCGTCACGTTCCATCGCCTGGACAAAGGCATCAATGCTGTCGCCATAGCGAAGTCGCGAACCGACCTGACCAGAACCGAGGCCTGAAATCGGATTGGACGGGAAGCGCGTACCGCCGGCCAGCACGTCGTTCAGCGAGAACGGGTTGCCGGTGTACATGCCAGCCATGAAGCTGCCTGTGGCGAATGCGGTATTGTAGTCCACGCCAAGCTGCTTGAGCACATCACGCTGCACTTCAGCGATGCGTACGCGCAGGGTTACCTGGTCACGCGCAGCGATGGTCAATGCCGAAACAACGTTCGCCGTTTCATTGCCGCCGCCACCGGCACCGCCTGCGGCTGCTGCATTGGTGGAAACGAACATCTTGGCGATGTCCATCGCCTGCTTGGCCTCACCCGACGAGCGCGCA
>JAWVYF010000305.1:0-3475 GCA_033722845.1 Anderseniella sp.
AGCAATCGCTAGAAAGAAGCCGCACGCAGCCAGTTGTTCAGGCACCGGCGCGGCCGCAGATTGCAGCGCCTGTGCCGGAAAGCACCAGCGTGGTTGCAACAGCTGACCAGGTGCCGGCACAAGTAAGGGCACCTGCATTGCTGAACCCGGCTCTGGCGGCTCAGCCTGCACGCATTCCGGGCCGCCAGCAGCCACAAGAACCGCAGCAGCCTTCGAGATTTCTTGAGCCGGTGGTGCGTCTGGCTGAAGGCCGCACGGCCTACTACAAGGCCAGCCTGCAGCGCCCTGCTGCCGTTCCCGGCGGCAGACTCCACGCACTCGTAAGCGCTGATCTCAACGTGCGCGACCGTTCGGCAGCCTACTGGCCGATGCGCCATGACCTGCACCTGCTGCAGGAGGTGATCCCGGTTCTTTCCAAGCTCAGAGCCCGGCGCGGTGCCACAGGAGTGTTCGTGCCGCTTGGCGTTGCAACGCTGGAGAGCAAGCCGCAGCTGGAAGCCGTGGTCGCGCTACTTCAGCAATACCCGGATGCCGCTGCCGGAATAGTGCTCGACCTGAACGTTTCGGCGCTTGCGGTCATGCCTGAGGCAGCCATGCGCGGGCTGGCCTGGCTTGCCAGCCTTGGTGCCACTTTCTGCCTGAGCGGTGCGAGCGCCAGCAATAATGATCTTGCGGCGCTGTCCGAGCTCGGATTTGCGTTTCTCGATGTGCCCGAACACGAACTGGTTGATGGTGCCGGCCAGCTGTTGCCCGCGGCCTTGAGCCTTCGCCAGGACGCCGCCGCCCACCGGTTCACCATCATTGCATCCGGTGTTGCCGATAATGCCCGCGCTGCAAGCCTGATGCAGGCTGTTTCGCTGGCGCGGGGCCCGAGTTTTGCGAACCCTCGCGCCCTTAAGCCGCAGGGCGCGGGAACCGCTGGAGATCGCGCTGATCAGCAGGTAGCGTGACACGCATGAAGCCTGATCCATCGAAACCTGCATCGCGCGGCCGGGAGCTGTCTGCGCTTTGTCCTGTCTGGCTGTGCGATGTCTGGGGCGTTGTGCACGACGGCCGCCGTGCCCATGAAGCCGCCTGCCAGGCGCTGGCCATGCACAGGAAGGCGGGCGGCTGCGTGGTGCTGATCACCAATGCGCCGCGGCCTGCATCTGCGGTTGAGCCTCAGATGCGCTCGTTTGGCGTGCCTGATGAGGCATATGATGCAACGGTAACGTCCGGCGATGTCACCCGCGAGCTGCTGATGCGCTGGCAGGGCGGCAACGTGTTCCTGATCGGACCGGAAGAGGACCATTCGCTGGTGGCGGGCCTGCCGGTCAACTTCACTGGCCTCGATGAAGCCAATGCTGTTCTGGTGACCGGGCTTCGCCGCGATGGCCGGGACGGCAGCGCGGCAGAGCAGCCCGAAGACTATCGCCGCGAAATGCGCGACATTGCGCGCCGCGGATTGCCGATGGTGTGCGCCAATCCCGACCGGGTGGTCGGTGTGGGCGGAAGGTTGTTTCCCTGTGCCGGATCGCTGGCAGACATTTTCGAGGAAGAGGGCGGCGAGGTGCACATGGCCGGCAAACCCTATTCGCCGATATATGAGGTGGCTCTCGAACAGGCGGCCAGGGTGCTGGGCCGCGATGTTCAGCGCCATGAAGTGCTGGCAATCGGCGATGGCCTTCCCACCGATGTGCAGGGCGCGCGGGCCAATGGTTATCCGGTCCATTTCATTACCGGCGGCATTCATGCTGCCGACCATGACGGCACGGAACTGTCTGACATTGCCGCAGGCCTTGAAGCCAACATGCCGGGCCTCAAGGTGGCAGGGGTTGCACCCGCACTTGAGTGGTAAGCGGGCGCAGGGCCGCTTGCCAGCCGGGGCTTGCATGTGACCGGACGTTGCCGCACATAGGGGCCTTGTGACTGGACTTACCTGCCTTCCGGACCCGTGCCCTTCATGATCACGCTTGATGCACAAACACCCGTCCCGCCGGAGCTGCGTGGTGCTGCTGTCGCCATTGGCAACTTCGACGGGCTGCACAAGGGCCACCAGGCGCTGTTGCAAAGTGCGCTGGACGAAGCGGCACGGCGCGGTGTGCCGACCGGCGTGGTGACATTCGAGCCGCATCCGCGCTCGGTGTTCCAGCCTGAACAACCGCTGTTCCGGTTATCTCCGCCGGCGCTGAAGGCAGCGCTGGTCAAGTCGTTTGGTGCCCGCTTCTGCGCCGTTATCCCGTTTGACCGGGGTCTGGCGGCGATGGAGGCGGAAGACTTCGTTACCGGCTATCTGGTGGGAAAGCTGGGCATTTCGCACATTGTGTCCGGCTATGACTTCCACTTCGGCAAGGGTCGGCGCGGCAACCCGCAACTGCTGACCGAACTGGGCGGGCAGCATGGCTTTGGCGTGACCATTGTAGAGCAGGTGACGCGCGAGGACGGGGCGTCTCCTTATGCGTCATCATCGATCAGGGCAGCACTTCATGCCGGCAATGTGGAAGCTGCCAATAGCCAGCTTGGCTATCGCTGGACCATCATCGGCACCGTGGTGGAAGGCGACCGGCGCGGGCGCACGATAGGGTTTCCGACGGTCAACATCATGCTGGAGCCGGGCATGGAGCCCTGCCACGGCATCTACGCCGTCAGGGTGCGCGACCTGTCGGTAGACCCGGGCAAGGTGCTTGCAGGTGCAGCCTATTTCGGTTGGCGGCCCACATTCGACACTGACCGGGTGTTTCTGGAGGTCTATCTGCTCGGCTTCGAGGGCGATCTGTATGGGCACGAGCTGGCAGTCGAATTTGTCGGCATGGTGCGGCCCGACCAGAAATTCGCCAGCCTGGATGCGCTGATCACCCAGATGAACCGCGATTGCGAAAATATCGAGCAGGTTCTGGCAGAGGCGGACAAGGCGGGTGATGGCGGCGAAAGGCTGCTTGCCGCCCAGCTCGACGGGAAGTTGTACACCCACCTGGTTTGACCCACCCTTTCTCGCAATGTGACGGATTGCACATCTGCCATGCGTGGCTGGTGGCATTGTGTGTCCATCGAAACAGCGGGGCAGCCAAACACCTGCCCAACACACAGAGGGACTACTCAGATGACCACTTTCCGCACCACCGCAATCGCCGCAATCGCAGCCGTTACCATCGCCGCTTCCATGGCATCTCCGGCACAAGCCCTGTCAAAGAAGGGCGCCTTCGCCATCGGCGCATTCTCCGGCCTGGCACTGGGTGCTGCTGCTGCCCACGCTCATGGCGGTTACTACGGTGGCGGTCATGGCCACTACGGAGAAGGCCGTCACTACCGCCGCGCAGCCCGCAAGTGCGCCCGCCGCTGGGGCTGGCACACCTGGAGGTGGGAACGCTGCATGGATCGCCGCGGCTTCTGATCCGCCCGTCAGACAAGCCTAGGCCATAAAGAACGCCGCCGGATAAATCCGGCGGTGTTTTTTGTTTTGTTTCGCTCACGCCAGCATCGCTTTTGCGATGCGGCT
>JAWVYF010000306.1:0-3464 GCA_033722845.1 Anderseniella sp.
GCAGCCGAAAGTGGCGACTTCGGATGCAGATTTGCGACCAGTGCGCCCTTGGGCCGGTCCAGGTTCAGCGCGCTGGCAAGATCGCCGGTCACGTCCTGCAGGTCGGCGCCGGTCCACGGCCTCACAACCTTGCTGGCCCCGGTCAGCGATTGCTCGATGACCGAGCGCACCATGTTGACCGGGATGGCAAAACCAATGCCGTTCGATCCGCCGGAGCGCGAGAAGATGGCGGTGTTGATACCGATCAGGCGGCCGTTCATGTCCACCAGCGCACCACCGGAATTGCCGGGGTTGATGGCAGCATCCGTCTGTATGAAAAACTGGTACGACGACACACCTACGCGGGTACGCGCCAGCGCCGACACGATGCCGGACGTCACAGTCTGGCCCACGCCGAACGGATTGCCGATGGCCAGCACAAGATCACCGACCTCAATGGCGTCACTGTCACCCAGTGGCAATGGCACAAGCGGCTCGTCATCGGGCTTGATACGCAGGATGGCCAGATCGGTGCGTTCATCGGTCAGGATGAGTTCTGCATCAAACTCGCGGTTGTCATGCAGCACCACCCGGATCTCGGTACCGCCACGGATGACGTGATTGTTGGTCACGACAATACCGGAAGAATCCACGATCACGCCCGAGCCGAGCGAGTTTTGGGCGCGTTGTCGGGGACGGCCGCCAAACAGCTCGTCACCGAAGAAGCGGCGAAAGAACGGGTCTGCACCAAACGGTGCCCGGCCCTGTTGGGATTGCACGATCCGCTTGGCGTAGACGTTGACCACGCTGGGAGCCGTATTGCGCACCACCGGCGCAAACGACATGGATATCTGCTCGCGCGACTGTGGCACCTGCTGGGCCGCCGCCTGAACGCTCAGCAGCGGTTGCAAGAGCAGCACGAAAAAGGTGGTCGCAAGGAAGGCAAACCCGGTCTTACGCATGGCTCACGTCTCCTTCGGATCAGGTTGAGTCTGGAATTGGGTCAGACACTACCAACCTGCAAGCGATTGGCCAAGGAAACGCATGCAGTTTTGTACGCTCAACGGCGGTCTAGCTTGGTCGCCAGTATTATTGCTGATTCAGTGTCATTGACCCCGTCAATGATGCCTATCTCATCAAGCAGTTCATCAATCCGCTCCGTCGTTGGTGCGCGCAACAAGGCAACAACATCGTACTTGCCTGACACGGAGAGAAGCGTCTGGACTGCCGGCATGCGGGCCAGCGCGCGCACCACATCATTTGTCTTGCGCGGCTCTACGCTCAGCGAAACCAGCGCCTGTATGCCACTCAAGCCACTGGTCTCGGCCAGCCGCACACCATATCCGGCAATGGCGCCGCTGTCCTCAAGCCGCTTCAGGCGGTCTTGTACCGTGGTGCGCGATACACCGAGTCGCCGAGCCAGTTCAGAAACCGGCATCCGTGCATTGGTTTGCAGCAATGCAATGAGCTCTTCATCCTTGCCGGTAAGCCTGTCCGTCATATTTGTTAAAACTCCGTCATAATGCCGTTCTTAATGCATTGTGACGTCTAATATACGTCTATTTTCCTGCATGCAAGTCCAGCACATTGTGAGTCGATTGAAGCCTGGGCAGGGAGTACCACGATGACCATTGCACTGATGCCGGTTACGAGCACCGCTCATGACAGACAGCACACCAAGCGCCACGCTTCCAGCCTGGAAGTCGCTGCACTTGCAGGCCTGGAGCGTCCGGTTTTCTGCATCAGCCAGGCGTCCCTCAAGGCTCAGGCAGCCGTGTTTCTGGACGGCTTTCCTGGCGAGGTCTCCTACGCAGTCAAGGCCAATTCGTCTGATGAAGTCATCGCCGCACTACATGATGCAGGCATCCAGGTATTCGATGTGGCCTCCACGGTGGAGATGGCTGCTGTGACGAAGCTGTGCGGTAAGGTGGAGTTCCACTATCACAACCCGGTCAAGTCTCGCGCCGAGATCGCAACCGCCTGGCACACTTTCGGCTGCCGCCGGTTCGCCGCAGACTGCGCTGAAGAAATCGCCAAGATTGCCCAGGTTGCCGGCCCTGCAAGCGGAGCCGAAATTGCCATCCGCTTCCGGCTGACATCTGCCAGGGCGTCGGTGCACGACTTCACCTCCAAATTCGGGGTCGACGAGGCAGAGGCCGCGCGTTTGATGCGGCTTGCCGTGGATTACGGATTCGTACCCGTGCTGACGTTCCATCCGGGTTCGCAGTGCACCGAACCGGAAGCATGGACGCGCCACATCGAAGCTGCTGCACGCATTGCCAAGCATTCGGGCGTTCGTGTGTCTCGGCTCAATGTTGGCGGGGGCTTCCCCTCGCGCTATGCAGGGTCACGCGGCCCTGCACTTGCATCGTTTTTCGACACCATAAAGGCGGCGGTTGAGTCTGCGTTTGACGGAACACCGCCGGCACTTGAGTGTGAACCCGGCCGCGCACTGTGTGCCGGCAGCGTGTCGCTGCTGACGCGGGTGAAGCTGGTACGCAGTCAGACCGGCGATGTATTTCTGAATGACGGTCTGTATGGGGGTCTGATGGAGGTCTGCCAGGCCCCTTCCCTGATGCCGTTCTATCGCGTCATCCGAGACGGGCGCATACTGGAAACAGCTTCGGCGGACTTCACCGTTTATGGACCGACCTGCGACCCGCTTGACGTGCTGCCGGGCAAGCTGCGGCTGCCTGCTGACATCCAGGAAGATGATGTGATCGAATTCGGCGGCATCGGGGCGTATGGCACGGCAACGGCAACCCGTTTCAACGGCTATGGCGCGTTCGATATCCTGGTCACAGACAGCGTTTTCGTCAGCTGAGCGAAGCCTGCCTACCCCTGGACGTCGCTTCTGCCAGTGACGGTCATCATGGTGGCTGTCATGGTGGCAATCAGCTTGCGCTCACTGGCCTTGCAAGCGTAAGCGCGGCCTTCACAGAAACTCAAGGTCCGCCCGGGTTTGATAACGCGGCCCTCGTAGATAAAGCGCTCGCCTGCCGCCGGCGCAAGCAAGCTCGTCTTCAGCTCGACGGTCAATACCCCGGCGTCAGCAGGCATCAGGGAAAATGCGGCATAGCCACACGCACTGTCGAGCATGGAAGTGGTGATTCCTGCATGGAGAAAGCCGTGCTGCTGCGTCAACCGGTCATCGAATGCGATTGCCAGATCCACTTCTCCCGGATCGACCCGCACCAGTTGTGCACCCATCAGGTTAAGCGCGTTCTGGCGGGCAAGGCTGTCCCTGACGCGTTGCGCGTAATCATCCGACTGTGGCGTATACTCACTCACCGGTATTTCGCCGCTGATATGAATTCGGAAAACGTCTCACACCAAACCACTGCGGTGTCATAGTCGTCAACATTGACGCCAGACGGCACCTCAAGCACGAACCCGTTGAAAGTCTTGACGTCACCGATGCGTGCTGCCTGGGTTCGGACAGCTTCAAACTGGGCCTCGTCCTCCACAAAGCCCTTCACGAGGTA
>JAWVYF010000307.1:0-3441 GCA_033722845.1 Anderseniella sp.
AAGAACTTCCAGGACGCCTCGTTCGACCCGGGCCGCAAGCACTCGATCCCCTACATGTGGGGCACGCTGGGCATCGGCTACCGCAAGTCCAAGGTGTCGGATGCAACCTCCTGGAAGGCCGTCTTCGACAACGATGCCATGGCCGGCCGCATTGCGCTTCTGGGCGATCAGGACAGCGTAATCGGCGTGGCGCTGAAGTATCTCGGCCACTCCTACAACTCGGTCGACCCGGCTGAGATGAAGGCCGCCGAAGAACTGCTGATCAAGGCGAAGAAGAACGTCAAGGTTTTCGCCGACGACAACGGCCAGGACCTGTTGGCTTCTGGTGAAGTCGATCTTGCCATGGAGTGGAACGGCGACATCATCCAGGTGATGACCGAAGACGATGACCTCAGCTATCAGGTGCCGAAGGAAGGCAGCCTGCTGTGGCAGGACTGCATGTGCATTCCGAAGGATGCGCCGCACCCGGAAAATGCTCACGCCTTCCTCAACTACGTGCTTGATGCCGATGCCGGCGCCCACATCGCCGACACCATCCAGTATGCTACCGCCAACGCAGCTGCAAAGGCCAAGATGAGCGAAGAGTATACCGGCAACCCCGGCATCTTCCCGCCGGACGAAGTGGTCGCCAAGTGCGAAGCCGCCTTGTTCTCCGAGGAGAAGACCAAGCTGCGCGCCGAGTCCTGGACCCGCATCCAGGCTGCCTGACCGGCGGTCTCACACAAAACTTGGCGGGCCGGGCTTGAGTTCAAGCCCGGTCCAGCCTCCAGCGGGCGGGCGCACAGGTGGAAAACTGGAAAGACAACAAGGTCGTGTTCTGGGTAACGGCGTTACCCGGCGTGTTCTGGCTCACCGTTTTCTTCCTCATTCCGCTTGCTCTCATGTGGGGCATGTCGTTCGGCGAGAAGACCTCGCTGGTCGACGTAGAGGTGACCGGCACGCTCGAAAACTATATTCGTGCCTTCGACCCGGTCTATCTCAAGATCATCTGGAAATCGGTCTGGATCAGCGTTATCGGCACGTTGCTGTGCCTGGCTATTGCCTATCCGATTGCGTTCGGCATCTGTTTCTCGCCACCCAGATGGCGGCCGCTGCTGCTGCTGCTCGTCATCCTGCCTTTCTGGATCAACCTGCTGATCCGCAATTAGTCGTTGATCGCCGTGTTCTGTTCCCGCGGCACGCTCAATTTCGCGCTGGAATGGCTCTATAATCTGGTCCAGTTCGATCATCTGTTCGGGCCCTACCAGCCGCTGGAACTGCTCTACAACAACGGCTCCGTCATCGTCGGCATGGTCTATGTGTTCATGCCGTTCATGGTGCTGCCGCTCTATGCCACCATCGAGCGGCTCGACCGCTCCTACCTGGAAGCCAGCCTTGACCTCGGCGCCAGCCAGTGGACCACGTTCTGGAAAGTCACCGTGCCGCTGACCATGCCCGGCATCGTGTCGGGCATCATTCTGGTGTTCATCCCCATGCTCGGCATGTTCCTCGTGCCTGACCTGCTTGGCGGCACCAACGCCATCATGATCGGCAACGTCATCACCGACCAGTTCAAGGCCGCCAATGACTGGCCGTTTGGAGCCGCACTGTCGTTCCTGCTCATGTACATCACGTTCGGCGCGCTTGCCCTGCGGGCTTTCATCGGCACGCGCTCAAAGGGCAGGGTAGGGGTCTAGGTCATGGCAAGGTCAACCGGCAGAGGCCCCCTCGATTACGGCAAGTCGCCCTGGCTGATCGGCTTTGGCCTGATCATCTTCGTCCTGCTTTATGCGCCGATCATCCAGCTCATCGCGTTCAGCTTCAACGACAGCAAGCGCAACATCGTCTGGCGCGGCTTCACGTTGAAGTACTACGAAAAAGCCTGGAACAATGTCTCGCTGGTCGAGGCCTTCGTGAACTCGATCACCATCGCCGTCATGTGCACGATTGTCGCCACCATCATCGGCACGGCCGTGGCACTGTGGCTGTGGCGTTTCCGGTTCCCGTTCAAGGCGGGCGTGGAAGGCTTCATGGCCCTGCCGATTGTCATCCCGGAAATCTGCATGGGCATTGCCGTGCTGGTGTTCTATGCCCGCGTTGGCGGCTGGATGCGCAGCTTCGAGACCGGACCCATCGCCTGGTGGAACGAGCTGTTCTCCGTCTGGCCATTGAACCTGGCGGCCATAACCGCGGCCCACGTGGCCTTCGCGTTTCCCTTCGTCGCCGTTGTGGTGCGCTCGCGACTGGCCGGGTTCAACCGCGAGTTCGAGGAAGCCTCGAAGGATCTCGGCGCCAGCGAATGGCAAACCTTCGTCAACGTGGTGCTGCCCTACATGAAGCCCGGCATCATTGCCGGTGCGCTGCTGGCTTTCACCCTGTCGCTGGACGATTTCGTGATTACCTTCTTCACCGCCGGACCTGAGACCAACACCTTCCCCGTCAAGGTCTACTCGCTGGTGCGCCGTGGCGTGTCGCCGGACATCAACGCCGCCTCAACGGCGCTCATCGTCATTACGCTGGTGGCCACCATTATCGCCATGCGCCTGCAACAGCCCGACAAGTCCAAACACTAGGACACCCGCTCATGAAGCCCATTGTCTCCATCAGGAATGTCACCAAGCGCTATCCCGGCGTGGTTGCCGTCGATGACGTCTCCTTCGACATCCAGCCCAACGAGTTCTTCGCGCTGCTCGGCCCGTCTGGGTGCGGCAAGACCACGTTGCTGCGCATGATTGCCGGGCTTGAAACCAAGGGCGAAGGTGAAATCCTCATTGACGGCCAGCCGATGGATGGCGTTCCCGCCAATCAGCGCCCGGTCAACATGGTGTTCCAGTCCTACGCCGTTTTCCCGCACATGACCGTGCGCGACAACGTGGCCTACGGGCTCAAGGTCACCGGCACGCCGGCTGGCGAAATTGCCCCGCGTGTGGAAGAAGCGCTCGAAATGGTGCAGATGGGCCCGATGGCCGACCGCAAGCCGGACCAGCTATCAGGCGGTCAGCGCCAGCGCGTGGCGCTGGCCCGTGCGCTGGTCAAGCGGCCCAAGGTCCTGCTGCTCGACGAACCGCTCTCCGCGCTCGATGCCAAGCTTCGCGAACACATGCAGCTTGAGCTCGCCCGCCTGCAGCAGGCCATCGGCATCACCTTCATCATCGTCACCCACGACCAGGACGAGGCCCTGTCGATGGCAGACCGGATCGCAGTCATGCACGAGGGTTCGGTCCGTCAGATCGCGACCCCGGAAGGGCTTTACGAAAACCCGAACTCTCGTTTCGTCGCTGACTTCATCGGCAAGGTAAACCTGTTCGACGGCAAGGTTACCGGCGGAGGCGGCAAGTCGGTCAATATAGAGGTTGCGGGTCTCGGCAAAATCAGTCTGCCGTTCGATGGCCCAGCTTCCGGCAATCTGTCGCTGGCCGTGCGCCCGGAAAAGATCCGCCTGTCGAAAACCAAACCGTCCGG
>JAWVYF010000308.1:0-3430 GCA_033722845.1 Anderseniella sp.
GCCGTTCGCGCGCCACGCGCAAGCCGGTAGAGCCGGAGCCGGTGTAACAGACGATGGCCGAGACATTGAGCGTTTCGGCAACGGTGCGCGCGGCATTGGCGATCGCGTCGGCCGAGGTGGGTGTGGGCTCGGTGCGGGCGTTGGCAATGATGCCGGTGTAGACCGGGTCGCGCTCGACCGACTGGGCGATCTTGTCCATGGTCTGGACGGCCTTCTCGGGCCATTTGCCGGCGGCAGATTCGGCAGACAGCATGATCGCGTCGGCGCCTTCAAACAGGGCGGTTGCAACGTCCGACACTTCGGCGCGGGTGGGTACCGGCTCGTTGACCATCGATTCCAGCATCTGGGTGGCGACAACAACCGGCTTGCCGGCGCGGCGGCAGGCGCGCACCATGCGCTTTTGCCAGCCGGGCACAGACTCAAGCGGCAGCTCCACGCCAAGGTCGCCACGGGCCACCATGATGGCGTCGGCCTCGTTGACGATGTCTTCGAGGAAGTTGAGCGCGGACGGCTTTTCCACCTTGACCATGATGCCGGCCTTGCCGCCGATGATCTTGCGCGCCTCGGTGATGTCGGAGGGTTGCTGCACGAAGGACAGGGCGACCCAGTCGATGTCCAGCGTCAGGGCATAGTGCAGGTCGGCCAGGTCTTTCTCGGTCAGCGGCGTCAGGGGGATGATGGTGTCGGGCAGGTTGACGCCCTTGCGCGCCGACAGCACGCCGCCGAACACCACGCGGGTGGTGATGACCTTGCCGTCAGCCGCGGTGACTTCAAGCCGGATGCGGCCGTCATTGAGCAGCAAATGCTCGCCCGGCTTGACGGCGGCGAAGATCTCCGGGTGGGGCAGGCAGACGCGGGTTGCATCACCCGGGGTTTCGTCCATGTCGAGGCTGAACGTGTCGCCGGCCTTGATGTTGACGTTGTCGGTGGAGAAGGTGCCGACGCGCAGCTTCGGTCCTTGCAGGTCGACCATGATGGCGATGGGCCGGGCGTGTTTCTTCTCGATGGCGCGGATGTCTTCGTAGCGGGCCTTGAGGTTGTCGTGATCGGAGTGGCTCATGTTGATGCGGAACACATCAACACCGGCAAGGAACAGCTTCTCGATCATCTCCGGCGTGGACGAAGCCGGCCCCAGGGTTGCAACGATCTTGGCTTGACGCTGGCGTCTCATGGGGCGGTCGGTCCTGTTCTTGCGGCGGCGCGCCGGGACCGCCGTGGGAGAAGGCGCGTAAATCTGGTGTGGCCGGACGCCGGACGGGCCGGTTACTGGGTGGGTGCCGCGGTGGTCTTGGCGCCTTCCAGCTTGATGGTCCAGTCGAGGTTTTCGCCGGTGTCGACCTCGAAGAAGCCGGTCTGGTTGTAACCGCGCTCCTGGCATGAGGTATGGCCGCGGATTGTGAACAGCTTGTCACGGGTGCACATCTTTGCCGGGCCGCCCCATGAGCCGCCCTTGTCGTAGTCGACGGCATAGATGTAGTACCAGCGCGCAATGAGCGGACCCTTGAGCAGGGTCTCGCAGGCCTGTGGTGCGATGTTCCACCAGCCTTCGGATGCCCAGCCCTGCTGGTCGGCATACCCGAGCGCCACGCCAACGCGGCTCGGGGTCAGGTTGCACAGCTTCAGGTCAGCCTTGGCCGGTGCGGCGAAGCCGGCCATCGTCAGCGCCGCGAAACACGTAGCAAGAATGCGATTGCGCATCATGTGCAGTCTATCCCACCCATCTGTGAACCTGGCAAACCAACACGCCGCCGGGCACACGAAGTTCTCAATGCCGTTTGCAGGGTATCCGGTGCGATGCGGCCGGACACCCACAGCCTTAAAAGCCAATGCAAAAATGGCCTTACCATGACTTGATAAACAAACGCCGTTTAATTCGTTTTAACGTGTTCGGGTGCGCGGTCAAGCGCGCTGGACAATGCAAACCCTGTTCGGCTATTGGCTGGGGCCATGAACCTTCAATCAGACGTCGCCGCGGTAGCAACCGGCAAGGCGCAGGAAACCGGCAATTTTGCCTCGCACTACGTGGTGGCGGGCGCGCGCGCGCCTGGCGTGCTGCTGGTGTGCGACCATGCGCGCAACACGCTGCCGGCGGAATATGGCTCGCTGGGGCTGCCGGAAGCGGAGTTTCAGCGCCACATCGCCTATGACATCGGGGTGGAGGCTGTAACCACAAGGCTTGCCGCGCGGCTCGGCGTGCCGGCGGTGCTGAGCTGCTTCTCGCGGTTGCTGATTGATCCCAACCGGGGCGAAAAGGACCCTACGCTGATCATGCAGCTGTCGGACGGGGCGGTGGTTCCGGGCAATGCGGAGATCACGGCGCAGGAGCGCGCCCACCGGCTGAACACGTTTCACCGGCCCTATCATGATGCAATCGATGCGGAAATTGACGCATTTCTCGCAGAGGGCACAAGCCCGGTGCTGGTCTCGATCCATTCGTTCACGCCCGCCTGGAAGGGCATTCCGCGGCCGTGGCAGATCGGCTTTCTGTGGGAGGACGACCGCCGCTTCACCGACCTGTGCATTGCCGCCATGCAGGCCGAAGGCGGTCTGTGCGTGGGCGACAACGAACCTTATGCCGGCGGGCTGGAAGGTGACTGCATGAACCGCCACGCGGTGAAGCGTGGCCTGCCGCACACGCTGGTGGAGGTGCGCCAGGACCTGATTTCGGACGAGGCCGGTGTGGATGAATGGACCGACCGGCTGGCGCGCGCGCTTGAAACCATGATCACGCAGGGCCAGATCAAGGATCTGGTTGAATAGGGAGAACAGCAATGGACGAAAAGACGCAAACCGAGCTTGAGGCAGCGGCCTTCCGCCGGCTGGTCAACCACCTGCGCGAGCGCACCGATGTGCAGAACATCGACCTGATGAACCTGGGCGGGTTCTGCCGCAACTGCCTGTCGAACTGGCTGAAAGATGCGGCTGACGAAAAGGGTGTGGCGCTGGACAAGGAAGCCGCGCGCGAGCACGTCTATGGCATGCCGTATGCCGAGTGGAAGGCGAAGTATCAGACGGAAGCCACGGCGGAGCAGATCGCCAAGATGGCGAAATCGCACCCGGGGCACTAGCTGGCCCGGGCAGGAGCTATCACAGAAATCCGGTCGCAGCTGGTGAACTTGTGAGTTTACCGACTGTGGGCGTTGTTTCGTCGTGAGGTCGATGTCTGCCTGGAGGCCAATGCGGACATTTACTTTGACGACAAACTTCAGTTTCCTGCGACGCATCGGCAGATCCTTGCGCTACAAGTTGAGCACACAATTGCGCGCAGTAGCTACGGGCATTGACATTCTTTAACTCCTGCAGTCTCTAAAGACTGCTGGCATTTTCTTGACACCAGTTTTTGCAAAAATGTCGCCGCTGACCCCAGTCAACACGCCTGTGTCACGTCAGCTTCGTCCTCTCACCCGTTCCTGGCCAGCCAAGACCTCAC
>JAWVYF010000309.1:0-3424 GCA_033722845.1 Anderseniella sp.
GCATGATGACTGCTACTCACGCAATCCGGCCTGCCATGCAAACCTTCCTCTATTTCGCTTATGGATCGAACCTGTTGAGCCACCGCCTGCTGGCCCGCTGCCCGTCGGCCCGGGTGCTCTCGCTGGCCACCACGAAAGACTGGACGGTGCAGTTCACAAAGCCCGGCGGCGACGGCTCCGGCAAGGCCGGCCTCGTGGAGCAGCCGGGCTCGTCCCACCCCGGCGTGGTCTACGAAATTGCCGCACACGAGATGCCCATCCTCGACCGATTTGAAGGCGTCGGCCACGGATATGCCCGCACCGACGATTTTTCCGTCAGCCTGTCCAATCGCGAAGCAACGCGCGTCAGCACCTATCTGCCCACCCGCCACGATGCCGGCTTGTTACCCTTCGACTGGTATCTGGCACTGTGTGTCGCTGGTGCCCGCGAACACGGGTTCGACGCTGCCTGCCTGCAACGGTTCTGCAGCCATCCCCATCAGCGCGATGAGCACCTCGCAAGGCAAGGCCGCCGGCTTGGCCTTGAAGCACTGGCCGCTGCCGGACATCACGACTGGCAGCAACTGATCAGAGGTTGAAGCCGTCCAGCATCCGGTACCAGGCGGACGCCGCCGCCACGTACATGCGCCGTGCCCCGTGAAACGGGATTGGCTGAATGCCGCTTGTCGGCAAGGGCAGGTCATCCCGCCTGCCGCTGGCCAGATACTTGCCCGCTGCAGCCCCCATCGCCGTGGCCATGGCAACGCCACGCCCGTTGAAGCCGAGCAGCATGGTCAGGCCCGGCTCAGGCTCGTGCACATGCGGCAGGTAGTCCGGCGTGATCGCCACCCGGCCCGACCACCAGAAGTCAGGCTCGCCAACATCACCCACCTGCGGAAAAAGATCCTGCAAGGTCTTCTCCACGTGCGCAAAGTCGGCCACGCCCATCGGGTCCTGCCACTTGCCCCGCGCGCCCACCACCAAGCGGCCTGCCGGATCGAGCCTTGAATAGGTCAGCATGCGGCGCGTGTCGGAGATGACATGACCATCGCGAAGAATGGTTCGTCGCACATTGTCCGACAATGGCTTCGTCGCAATGATGAAACTCGCCACCGGAATGATGGTCTGCTTCAGCGAGGGCCAAAGATCGCCGGTGTAGCCATTCGTGGCAAGCAGCACGCGCCCGGCCGAAACGGTGGCCAGGCCTGTGCGAACTGTCCAGCCCTCGCCTGCCCGCTGCAGCGCGCTTACCGGCGATCGCGGCGAGACGGCCGCTCCTGCGGCTTGAGCGGCCCGCGCCAGGCCACGCGCATAGCTCAGCGGATTGAGTTTTCCGCCGCGCGGCTCAACCAGGGCCGCCACATAGGCTGGTGAGCCAATCAACGCACGCGCTTCGTCGCCATGCAGCATGTGGCAGTCCGCCCCGCGCGCCTGCCATTGCCGGCACCTGTCCTCAACCGCCGGCAACGCAGAAGCTGCGTGCACACCCTGTATCCAGCCGCCGCGCTCTGCCGCACACCTGATGCCGTGCTTCGCGATCAGCTCAAACACCTTGTCAGGTGCATCTCCAGCCAGCGACACAAGCCGCTTGCCAGCCTCCGCGCCGAACTTCGCCACCAACTCGTCCGGGTCCCATTTGAAACCCGGAATGACCTGCCCGCCGTTGCGGCCCGAGGCACCCCAGCCCGGCTCTGACGCCTCGAGAACGCAGACCGATGCGCCGGCCTCAGCTGCATGCAAAGCCGCCGACAGCCCCGTGAACCCTCCCCCGACAATGCAGATATCGAAGCTGTGCTCACCCTCCAGCACAGGGCCTTCAAACACCTCTTCGGCTGTGGCTGCCCACAGCGAAGGCGGCAGCCGCGACGGGTCTGCCATGGGAGATAGCTTGCTCATGAGAATTCTGATCCGGCTGGTTTGACCGGTTCTAGCCTATGGCTTCCTTCACTGCCTCGGCAAGCTGCTTCAGCGTGAACGGCTTGGGCAGGAAGGCGAAGTCGGTCTGGCCCTCAAGGTTCTTCTCGAACGCATCCTCGGCATAACCGGACACGAACACCACCTTGGTCTTGACGCCGCGCTTGCGCAGTTCGCGCAGCATGGTCGGCCCGTCCATTTCCGGCATCACAACGTCGGATACCACGAGATCAGGCTCTTCGCCGAACTCTTCCAGCACCTCCAGCGCCACCTCGCCACTGTCGGCCTCCAGCACCGTGTAGCCGCGCGACTCCAGCGCCCGTTTGGCGAACGAGCGCACGGCGTCCTCATCTTCCACCAGCAAGATGGTGCCGGAACCGGTCAGATCAGTGCCCTTGACCTCTTCGCCCTTGGCCTCCGCCTGGCGTGCGGCTTCTTCCTCTGCCGTCTCGATGTATTGCGGCAGGTACACCCGGAAGGTGGTTCCCTTGCCCACTTCCGACTCGCAGAATATGAAGCCGCCTGTCTGCTTGATGATGCCGTACACGGTGGACAGGCCAAGTCCGGTTCCCTTGCCCACTTCCTTGGTCGAGAAGAACGGATCGTAGATCTTGTCCAGCACCTCCGGCGGCATGCCGGTCCCCGTATCGGTAACCTCCAGCAGAACATAGTCGCCGGGCGGCACGAGGCCGGATTTGGTCGCCGACTTTTCCACGTCATGCGCAGTCACGTTGGACGTGTTCAGTGTCAGCACGCCACCGTCCGGCATGGCATCACGCGCGTTTACGCACAGGTTGATCACCACCTGCTCGAACTGGTTCACGTCCACCTTGACCAGCGCCAGGTCGCGGCCATGCACGATCTTCAGCTCGACCACTTCACCCAACAACCGGCCAAGCAGGTTGCCCAGGTCCGACAACACATCGGTCAGCGAAAGCACCTCGGGACGCAGCGTCTGCCGGCGCGAGAACGCCAGCAGCTGCCGAACCAGGTTGGCAGCCCGGTTGGCGTTCTGCTTGATGTTCATGATGTCGGCAAACGACGGGTCTGTCGGCCGGTGGCGCGCCAGCAGCAAGTCTGAGAAACCGATAATCGCGGTCAGCACGTTGTTGAAGTCGTGCGCCACACCCCCTGCAAGCTGGCCCACCGCCTGCATCTTCTGGCTTTGCGCCAGTTGCACTTCCAGCGAGGTATGGCGCGTCGTGTCCACGCCGAACACCATCACGCCGCCTTCACCACCGGTCTCGTCCGGCACGAAATAGAGCTGGCCGGAGGTCTCTTCCTTACCGAGGAAATGCACATCTGCAGGCTCTGACAACACCTTGCCAGCAGAAGCATCGGCAATTAGACGGTCAATCAGCTCACGTTCGTCCTCGCGTACCAGCGGGCTCAGTTTGCCGCGCCGCTTGGCATCAGGTGCAAGGTCAATGAACGAGGCATTCAACTGGTCGATCACGCCATCCTTGTTGAGCTGCACAATGCCGATCGGCAACGAGTTGAACAGCCGCGCAATCTGCACCTGCGCATCGCC
>JAWVYF010000310.1:0-3397 GCA_033722845.1 Anderseniella sp.
GGTCGAGAAGAACGGCATCGTGTTCGCCTTCATGGGCGAAGGCGACCCGCCGCCATTTCCGGAGCTCGATTGCTTCACCGCGCCGGACACCCACGTGTTTGCCTTCAAGGGCCTGTGGGAATGCAACTGGCTGCAGGCGCTTGAGGTTGGCATCGATCCGGTCCACGCCTCGTTCCTGCACCGCTTCCTGAAGGATGAAGACCCGAAGGATTCCTACGGCAAGCAGTTCAGGGACAAGGCCGCCAACACCGAAATCCCCATGACGCAGCTCCTGCGCGAATATCCGCGGCCCGAGATCAACGTCGAGGAGACCGGCACCGGCCTGCGCATCATCGCGCTGCGCCACCTTGATGATGGCCGCACTCATGTGCGCGTCACCAACCAGGTCTTTCCCGAGGCCATCTGCATCCCGATGTCCAACGAGATGACCATCACCCAGTGGCACGTCCCGGTCGATGACGAGACCTGCTATTGGTACTCCATGTTCACCTCGTTCTCGCAGCCGGTGAACAAGCAGCTGATGCGCGAGCAGCGTCTCAAGGAACATCGCTTGCCGGACTATGCGCCGCTCAAGAACAAGCGCAACAACTACGGCTACAATCCTGCCGAGCAGGCCGATGAGACCTATACCGGCATGGGGCTCGACATCAACGTGCACGACCAGTGGGCCGTGGAAAGCCCCGGCCCCATCTTCGACCGCACGAAGGAACACCTGGCCACCTCCGACAAGGCAATCATCGCCTACCGCCGCATGCTGAGAAAGGCCATCGAAGCGGCCGGCGAGGGCGGTCACTTGCCGGGCATTCCCAACGGCAAGACGCTCGACACCTCCGGCCCCATCGCCGTTGACGCCATCGCGCCTGATGCCAAGTGGCAGGGCGTGTGGCGCGAGCGCGATGCCCAGCGCCGGGCGGACTGTCCGTGGACGCGGGGCTGAGACGCGCATGAGCGACCTGGGGCGCGAGGGGCTGGCTGCGGCAGCCGGCTTGGACACGAAGGACCGGCGTGCCGCGTGCACGCAAGTCCTGGAGCAGATCGAGGCCCACGGGCTGGAGACCGTGCGACTTGCCTTTGCCGACCAGCATGGCGTGCTGCGCGGCAAGACGCTGATGGCGGCGCAAGCCCGCTCGTTCCTGATGAACGGCTGTGCCATGACCTCGACGCTGCTTGCCAAGGACACCTCCCACCGCACCGTGTTTCCGGTCTGGCAGTCCGGTGCCGGTCTTGACCTGCCGCAAATGGAAGGCGCTGCCGATTTCATCATGCTGCCTGACCCTGCCACGTTCCGGGTGCTGCCGTGGGTCGATGGATGCGGCTGGATGCTGTGCGACATCTTCTTTGCTGATGGCTCAGCCGTACCGTTCTCGGCCCGCGCAAAGTTGCAGGACGCCGAGGCCGAGCTTGCGCGCCGCGGCTGGTCGGCGAAGTTCGGCATCGAGGCCGAGTTCCACATCCTCAAGGTCGACAACTGGAACAAGCGCCCTGAAGACGCCAGCTGGCCCGGTAGCCCGCCGGACGTGTCGCTCATGACGCAAGGCTTCCAGTATCTCACCGAAGCCCGCGCCGACGAGATGGAACCGGTGACCGACACCTTGCGCCGTGCGTGCGTGGCGCTCGGGCTGCCGGTGCGCTCTGTCGAGTGCGAGTTCGGTCCAAGCCAGGTCGAGTTCACCTTCGCGCCGATGGGCGGTGTGGAAGCGGCTGATGCGCTCACCCTGTTCCGCTCCATGGTCAAGCAGGTGTGCCGCCGCCAGGGCCTGCATGCCACCTTCATGTGCCGCCCGCAGGTGCCCAACCTGGTCGCCTCCGGCTTGCACATCCACCAGTCATTGGCCGATGCCGGCTCCGGGGCCAACCTGTTCATGCCCGATGCCAGCGGTGCGATGTTGTCGACGCTCGGCCTCAACTACGCAGGCGGCCTGCTGGCTCACGCGGTTGAAGCCAGCGTGTTCGCCGCGCCCACGCTCAACGGCTACAAGCGCTACAAGTCGTTCCAGCTCGCGCCCGACCGGGCCAACTGGGGCCGCGACAACAAAGGCGCCATGGTGCGTGCGGTGGGCGGGGCAGGTGACCCGGCCACGCGGCTGGAAAACCGGGCAGCCGAAGGTGCGGCCAACCCGTATCTCCATCTCGCCGCACAGATGTGGGCCGGGCTTGATGGTATCGACCAGGTCCGCGATCCTGGCCCGCCCGCGGACACGCCCTATGGCAGCGATGCGCCCATGCTGCCCACCAACCTGATGGATGCCGTCACCGCGCTCGACGGCTCGGCCCTGTTCAGAAATCGCTTCGGCGATCAGTTCATTGATTATCTGGTGCACATCAAGCGAGCCGAGATTGCCCGTTTCCTGTCGGAGGTCACCGACTGGGAGCAGCGCGAGTACTTCGACATCTTTTGATGAGCGCCGGAAACCATTTCGCTGATTTGCCTTGTAGTTGCCATCGTTGGCGTATATGCACAGCCCCGTACGTTATACATTCGTTTGGGGCGACCACTATATCCGGCTCGCCGTTTACTTCTGCGATCTCCTGACAATGTGAGCGATATTCCGCCACGTCTGCACATGGTGTGCGGGCGGGCCTCACCCCATTGAAAGGATCGATCCATGATCACGGGTACCGTAAAGTTCTTCAACGCCACCAAGGGCTATGGTTTCATTCAGCCGGAAGACGGCTCCAAGGACGCCTTCGTCCACGTCACCGCGCTTGAGCGTGCCGGCATCCACGGCCTCGACGAAGGCCAGAAGGTCCAGTACGAACTGGTGACCGACCGCAAGTCTGGCAAAATGTCTGCCGACAACCTGTCGCTGGTCAGCTAATCAACTCAGGCAATTGCCTGTGCTTGAATCCCCGGTCCGATTGGGCCGGGGATTTTTTTATGCTGCCATCAAAATGTATTGACTTTTATCCTATAATAGACTATAGTCCTTCTCACCTGCTTCGGAGGAAGAGACAGCGCGCGTTCCTGTCTTCGAAGTCAGGCCGGATGGTTTCGTGAAGGAGGCACGGGAGTAACGCCCTGTGTTCTGATCTCACGGGCACCCGACACCGCCCCCCGGAGGAATCCGGGCGTACTGCACAACTCTGGTGCTTGCGGACGGGCAGCATTCTCGGTGGTTCGGAAGGAACACTTCTTCCGAGCCGGAGGCGAGGCAAGCGTGACCACGCGCCGGCCGGTCAGGCCGCCCCAGCGGAGCGGCGAACGGACCGGAGGGACGTGAGTTCGCGTGAGCGGAATCAAACCTCACCCGAGTAAAGCTGTTCGACCCATAGGAACACTGAGCGCGGAAGGGTGCAGTCACCGCCGGACGGGCCGCTCGATTGAGCGCCTATTACATAAAAACAACGGTGCAAGATTGAGTGGCCCGTGTTTCCTGCTCTTTCATATCAACGCTGA
>JAWVYF010000311.1:0-3394 GCA_033722845.1 Anderseniella sp.
AGGCTGTCGCCGGTGGTGCGCAGGTTGTCGACCACAGTGGACGAGGCAGTCTGCACGCGGTCGGTGACTTCGGTGCCGATTTCGTTGAGATTGCGCAGCACAACCTCGGAGGTGACCTGGACCGACTGGGCCACGTCGTCGCCAACGGTTTTGAGCTGGCCGACAATGGCGTCTGAGGTGTCCTGCATGGTGGTGACCACGTTGCCGGAAGTGGACTTCACGGCCTGGGTCACGCGCTCACCGGCACTGGAGATGAGGGCGGCGTTCTCTTCGGAGATTGCCCGCAGCTGGCTGGTGACGGATTCGGAGGAGCTTTCGACGGCGCGCAGTGTTTCGGCGCTGGCCGTGTCCACCTGCGACGCGATTGCCTGGATGCGCTCGCCGATTCCGGACGTCGATGCCTCGAGCGACTGGACAATTTCTGCGCTTGTCGAGCGCACACTTCCGGTGACGCTGTCGCCAGCGGTTTTCATCATGTCCGAGTTGAGTTCGGCTGCGGCGCGCAGCTGCTCGGTCATGGAGGTGGTGAGCTGTTCGATGCCGCCGGTCACTTCCGAACGGGTGGTGCGCAGCTCGTTCATGCTGTCGCGGATTGCCTCGGAAATACTGGTTTCCAGCATGCGCAGGTTGTCGCCGAACTGCAGGCCTTCAGAGTTCAGCCGCTGGGTGGTGTCCTGCATGGAGGCAACCTGGGTCGACACGTTGTCGGAGAACAGGCGCATCTCGGACACAAGCGTGCCGGACATCTGTTCCATGCGCGCGGTCTGGCCGGAAATCTCGGTGCCGACGAAGTTGGCGCGGTTGGAAATCTCATCCACGGTGGAGGCCAGCTCCGCCGTGGTGTTCTTCAGGTTGTGCTCCAGCGCCGACAGGGTGGAGGAGGCCGAGGCAATGATGCCGGACAGCCCCTGGGTGTTTTCTTCGAGGCGGCCGAGCAGGGGCTGTGCCTCGTTGCCGATGACCATGCCGGTCTCGTGCAGGGCGTTGCGCTGGCGCTCAAGGCCTTCGAGCATGAGACGAATGCGCTCTTCGTTGGCGCCGAACGCGCGTTCGATATTGGCCATCTCTTTATGGATGACGCCTTCAAGCTCGGAAGCGCGCTGCACCGCGTGCTCAACGCCGCCAACGAGCTGGTCGACCTCGCGACGCACCATCTGCGACACGGATGACAGGCTTTCGGTGGCAATGTCCTGCGGGCGGACAAGGCGCATTGCGGTTTGCATCAGCGCCTGCGAAACGTTGTTCATCTGGTTGGCGCGGTAAATCAGGTAACCAATGGCGAAGAAACCTGCGACCGGCACGAACGCGACCATCAGCGTGCGCGTGGTCAGCGGCATGTTCTCGATGGCGAACGGGTTGCCAAGCTGGGCAAGCGCCGGAACGTACAGGATGATCCAGATCATCAGCCACACCATCGACACGGCAACGGCAGTCCAGATCGGGGTGGTGGACGTACGGCGGCGGATGGCACTCAGCGAGCTGGCGGCAAAAGCATCGTTTTCGTTGGCGGGACGGCCTCGCAGCATGGCTTCGCGGCGGCGCTGCTCGATGGCTTCCTGCCGGCGGCGCTCGGCCACTTCGCGTTGTGCTGCCTGATCGTCGATCTGTTCAGCTGGCCGACGATTCCGGCGCGACGCCCGGCGCGGCTGGTTGACTTCACTCGACATAACTTGCTTCCCCGCAACTAATAAACTGACTTTCGCATGCCTGCCTTCACCGGTTGCCCGGCTGCCTCGAAGGCAAGCTGCTGGTCCTTATACGCCCCACATGAAAGGTTCAGAGTCCCAGAAAACCGCGATTACACCTGTTTTGTGGTGCAACAACGGCATTGGAAATCAAAACCACCCATGCGTCCAAGCGCGGATTCTAATGCAAAAAGGGCGTCGCGACGAACCAGAAAGACACATAAGAGGCAATTTTCTGCACAAGTGGTTAACAACTTGTCCGGGGATGAATCAGATTTTAATCAATTTTGTAACCGAATCGAGATTGTTTATGGCGATCATCGCGAAATTAAATCCGCATGCGGACTGACCTTTCAAACGGCACCGGCAGATCGTAGAGATTGAACTATATGAACGAGCAGAAAACCAACACCGCGGCTGCCATCGATTTTCAGCACCTTGACCAGTATACGCTGGGCGACGAGGGCCTGCAGAACGAGTTGCTGAACCTGTTCAGCCAGCAACTGGAGGCTCAAAGCGCCGAGCTGCTCTCATGTGCTGATGCCGAAAGCTGGCGGCGGGCAGCGCACACGCTCAAAGGGGCTGCGCGCGCCGTTGGTGCGTTTCACGTGGCCGACGCGGCGGAGCGGCTGGAAGCGCTGGAGTTTGGCGAAGAAGCGGCGTGCTCGACCGGGCTGAGGGAGCTTGCCGAAAAAGGCCGCGAGTTCAACGCGGCGCTGGCGGCTTTGGGCAAATAGTTTGCCTTTCTACCAAGCCGGTTGAGGCCAAATCGCCAACTTATTTTCCTGTTACATCATGATCGTGCATGTGGGGGTTGTGCCTGCTGCATTGGACCGGCCTGTGTTTGCGGTCTAGGGTTTTTGCTCAAAGAATGGGCAGGCTCGGGGCGCTCCGGGACTGTTCACGACGCAACCCTGCAGCTTGCAGCCCAGGTCCGGGTTTTTGACATGCACGAAGATCATCCGGCACTGGCTGCGTCGATCATGGTCGGTTCGCTGTGCCTGCTGGCCTTGCAGGACTCGCTGGTGAAGCTGGCCAGTGCCGACGTTTCGCTTTGGCAGTTCCAGTCGATGCGAGCGGGGTTCAACCTGCTGATGCTGCTGGTCCTGGCGCGTTTCATCTGGGGAAGCGGGCCGGTCCGGCCCAAGCGGCTTTGGACAGTGGTGCTGCGCAGTACGTTCCTGGTTGGCGCGATGATCTGCTTTTTCGGGGCAATTCCGTTTCTGAGCCTGTCGCAGGTGGCAGCCGGACTGTACGTCTTTCCGCTGTTTGTGACCGTGCTGTCGGCGCTGGTGTTGCGCGAGAGGGTAGGTCCGCGGCGCATACTGGCAGTGCTGATCGGATTTGCTGGCACGCTGCTGATCCTGAAGCCGGGGACGGATGCGTTCACATGGGCCTCGCTGGCGCCGGTGACGGCAGGATTGTTTTATGCCGCAACGGTGCTCACCACCCGCAAGCTGTGCCGGGAGGAAAAGCCGGCCATGCTGGCGCTCGGCGTATCGGTCGCGTTCATTCTTGTGGGGGCAACAGGCATGATTGTGCTGGAGGCTGTCAGGCCTGACAGGCTGGCAGCCGACCTGCCTTACCTGTTCACCGGCTGGAACCCGCTCAGCTGGGCGGTCGCCGGGCTCATTCTGGTATGCTCGATGCTGAACCTGACGGCGAATATCGGGCTGGCGAAAGCCTATCAGAGCGCGGAGTCGAGCTGG
>JAWVYF010000312.1:0-3376 GCA_033722845.1 Anderseniella sp.
GAGCCGGTTCACCTTGTGCTGACCGACGGACGCGTAATCAGCGGTACGCTGTTCCTGCCTATTACCAGCGACATTCGCCGGGCGCTTGGAGGCGACACCGCCGTGGTGGAGTTCCAGCACGACAGCGGAGAAATTTCGCTGGTGGCCAAGGCACATGTTGTCGAGATCATTCTCGTGAACGAGACCCGCCGCGCCATGGAAAAGGAAGCGGCCTGACGCTTCAGGGCGGCTGGTGGGACTTCAAGACTCAAAAGCATTGGGATAGGCAGGCGGTCATGCCTGCTGCCAGCGCCATTCGCGAAACCGACCTTTATGAGCCCGTCAAGCTGATGCTCGAAGGGCAGGGCTATACGGTGAAGGCCGAAGTGGGCCCGGCCGATGTGGTCGCCTGCCGCGATGGCGAAGAGCCTGTCATCGTTGAGCTCAAGACGCGGTTTTCACTGGCGCTGTTTCACCAGGCGGTGGAGCGGCTGAAACTGTCCGATACGGTATATGTTGCCGTGCCGAGGGGAACCGGGCAGGCGTTTCGCAAGGCGCTGAAGGCGAACACCACCTTGTGCAGGCGGCTGGGCCTGGGGCTGATGACCGTGCGGCTGAAGGACGGTCTGGTGGAGGTCCATGCTGACCCGGGGCCGCACGCGCCGCGCAAGGCCGCGCGGCGCAGACAAACGCTGCTGAAAGAGTTTGCACGCCGTGATGGCGACCCCAATACCGGCGGGCAGACGCGCACAACGATCATGACCGCCTACCGGCAGGATGCAATCCGCTGTGCCGGTGTGCTGGCTGCCAACGGCGCCATGAAGGCGTCGGACGTGGCAAAGGCGGCGGATGTCGAGCGGGCGCGCACCATCATGGCGGACAACCACTATGGCTGGTTCGAGCGGGTGTCGCGTGGCATCTACGGGTTGAGCGAGGCCGGCCGCAGCGCATTGCCGCCGGGCTGACCGTCAGGGTGCCTCACCGGATTCAACCGCATCGACATAGGACGCGATGGCCCTGGACGTGCGTGTCATGGTCTGGCGCCAGAACAGCATGGCCATGACCAGGCAGGTTGCGGCAATGCAGGCGATGGGGCCTGCCAGCAGGAACAGTGCGGCGACGGCATAATAGTAGCCGCGGATGCCGTTGTTGAAACTGCGCACGGCCTCTGACAGCACGGTGGCGGTGGCTTTCGACTGGGTGGCTATGGCTGGCGTCATGTCTGCCTGCTCGGGCAGGCCACCCATCAGCGCGACGGTGTAGATCAGCTTTCTCAACGCATAGGTGAACGAGAAGAAGCTGATGCCAAGAATGAGCGCCACGGTGCCCAGGTTGATAGCCAGCAGCTCGACGCTCATCGGCGCAAAGAAGTGCAGGTCGGCAATGACCGCATGAACCGCCTTCACATTGGCGAAGGTGCCGATCAGGCCTGCCACCACGATCAGCGTGGCGGAGCCGAAGAACGAAACCGACGAGATGACCTGGTTGAGCAGGAGCGCGTCGAAGGTGCGGTTCTGGCGCGCGATGGACAGGGCCATCCAGCTGTTGCGGACAACGCCCAGCTGGGCATTGAGGGTGCCGCGGCCGAACAGTTTCAGAATGGGCGAGTATAACCACCAGGCTGCGAACAGCAGACCGATGGCAAGGGCGTGGGCGAGGGTGAGATCGGATGGAATCATGACTTCACAACCTACAGCGCCGAGGCCTTGCTTGCCAGACAGAAGCGGGCGGGATTAGTGTTGGCGTCGCTTGTGTATTTGCCAACTCAAGGACTTTCCGGACCATGCCTGCACCTCCGGTCGACGATATCGTCACCATCGATGACCTGACCCGTGATCCCTACACCGTGTACAAGCGGTTTCGTGCCGAGAGCCCGGTGATCCGGGTCAATTCTGCACGCCGCACGCTGCTGGTGAAGGCGGCAGATACAAAGTACGTCAAAGACAATCCGGTGCTGTTCTCGTCGGATGATCCGAGCACGCCGATGAAGCGGGCATTCCAGTATCATACGCTGATGCGCAAGGACGGTGCCGAACACCAGCGCGAGCGCAATGCGATGGCGGCCGCGTTTTCGCCGTCCAACATCAAGAACGTGTGGCTGCCGATCTATGCCAAGGTGGCTGAGGAGTATATCGGGCGGCTGCCGAGGGGTGAGGTGGTGGACCTGCACAGTGAGCTGTCGGCGCCGGTGTCGGCGCGCTGCCTGGCGCACCTGATCGGGCTGACCCATGCCAGCGACGAAGACCTGTGCCGCTGGTCGCAGACGCTGATTGACGGGGCGGGCAATTTCGGTTGGCGCGACGAACCGTTCGAGCGGTCTGACGCAGCCAATGTCGAGATCAATGCCTGCATCGGGCAGGTGATCGAGGAGAACCGGGCCGAAGAAAGGCCAAATGCGATTTCGGCCATGCTGCATGGCGCTGATCCGCTGGACGTGGAGACCATTCAGTCGAATATCAAGATCGTCATTGGTGGCGGCATCAATGAGCCGCGCGATGCGTTGAGCACGTGCCTGTTCGGGTTGCTGACCAACCCGGAGCAGGCAGCGGCGGTGAAGCGCGATGCAGGCTTGTGGACGCAGGCCTTCGAGGAAACCGTGCGCTGGTGCGCGCCGATCCAGGCAAGCTCACGCCGGGTGACCGAGGACACGCAAATCCGTGGGCTGGACATTGCCGAGGGCGAGGTGGTGATGACCATTCAGGCATCGGCCAACCACGATGAAGAGCTGTATGACGATCCGCACCTGTTCGATATTTTCAGGCCACCGGCAAAGCACCAGGCTTTCGGCAACGGTCCGCATTTCTGCATGGGTACGCACATTGCGCGGCGGATGTCGGCGGAGATTGTGCTGCCAATGCTGTTTGACCGGTTTCCGGACATGACGCTGGAGCGGCCGGAAGACGTTCAGTTCTGGGGCTTTGGCTTTCGCGGGCCATTGTCCATGCCGGTGCGGTTGAACTGACGGACACCACAAAAGAGAGCCGGATGACGGGCCATGCTGGCCGCATGCATCCGGCAGGAGTTCAGGGGAGGCCTGGACAGGCAGCCCAGTCTAGTCGGCAGGTGCCGGCACGGGAGCCGGCTGTGGCGTGACGTCGGTCGAGGTGGTGCCGGCGGGCGCGGTCGTCGTTGCCGGACGTTCGGCGCCGGTGAACGAGAAGAACGCCAGCAAGCCAAGCAAGGCTGCAGCAGCAAGCGCCAGCAACCAGCCGTTTGAACTGCCCGACTGCGTCCGGTAATCCGGCGGGTGCGAGCGGTACTCGTTGTGATAATCGGTGGCCATGGAAAACCCTCCACTAATGGCCCACCAGCCCTCTCACGCCCTCAAGTCCACCATCCGACAATGGCGAACGCGGGGCAGGAATCGGGCGATTTTGGCAGAAGTCCGGGGCTGTGC
>JAWVYF010000313.1:0-3356 GCA_033722845.1 Anderseniella sp.
ATGACCGCTCAACCCCTGTGGACCCCGTCTGCCCAGCGCATTGCAAACCATCGCCTGACCCGCTTCATCGGCCACGTCAACCAGGCGCATGGCCTGTCGCTCAACAGCTACGAGGACATCCACGCTTACTCGGTGGAGAAGGCACCACAGTTCTGGGCCGACGTCTGGGACTTCTGCGGCATCATCGCCGAAACCCGTGGCGACCGTCTGGTGGTTGACCAGGACAAGATGCCCGGTGCGCGTTTCTTCCCCGATGCAGCGCTGAACTTCACCGAAAATCTTCTGCGCGGCTCGGGTGATGTGCCGGCCATCATTTTCCGCGGCGAGGACAAGGCGGAGAAGAAGGTCAGCTGGGACGAGCTCACCGAAACCGTGTCACGGCTCAACCAGGCGTTTGGCCAGTTCGGTCTCAATGCCGGTGACCGGATCTGTGCGGTTACGCCCAACATGCCTGAAACCATCATGGCGTTTGCCGGTGCCAACTCGCTTGGCGGTATCTGGTCATCATGTTCGCCTGATTTTGGTGTGCAGGGCATTCTCGACCGGTTCGGCCAGATCGAGCCACGCGTACTCGTGGTGTGCGATGGCTACTGGTACAATGGCAAGGCGTTCGATGTGACGGACAAGATTGCCGAGGTGGCCGCAAAACTGCCAAGCGTCGAAAAGATAATTGTCATCGATTATCTGGGCCACGCAAGCCGCACGGCGGAGACGCTGCCCAATGCGGTCACCTTCGAGGCTTTCATTGCACCGTTCGCGCCGGGCGACATCAACTATCGGCGGCTGCCCTTCGACCACCCGCTCTATATCCTGTTTTCGTCCGGCACCACGGGCGTGCCGAAGTGCATCGTCCATCGCGCCGGTGGCGTCCTGCTGAAGCACCTGAGCGAGCACCAGCTGCACTGCGGCATCAACCCCGGCGACCGGCTGTTCTACTTCACCACCTGCGGCTGGATGATGTGGAACTGGCTGACCTCAGGGCTCGCCTCCCAAGCCACGCTGATGCTGTTCGACGGCTCTCCCTTTGCGCCGTCCGAGAAGGTCCTTTTCGACTATGCCGAACAAGAGAAGTTCACCATTTTCGGTACGTCTGCCAAGTTTATCGATGCCGTGAAGAAGACAGGCTGGCGGCCCAAAGACACCCACTCGCTCGAAAGTGTTCACTCCATCCTCTCCACGGGCTCGACGCTGGTGCCGGAAAGCTTCGAGTTCGTCTATGACGCCATCAAGTCCGACGTGCACCTGGGCTCCATGTCCGGCGGCACAGACCTGTGCGGTTGCCTCGTTGCCACCAATCCGTTCGGCGCGGTCTGGACCGGCGAAATTCAGGCGCCGGGTTTGGGGCAGGACATTCAGGTCTATGATGACGACGGCAAGCCAATGGCGTCGGGCAAGGGCGAACTGGTCAACGTCAACTCGTTCCCGTCCATGCCATTGAGGTTCTGGAACGACGACGACGGTGAAAAGTACCACAACGCCTACTTTGCCCGCTTCTCCAATACCTGGTGCCAGGGAGACTTTGCCGAGTGGACCGAACATGGCGGCATGATCATTCATGGCCGCTCAGACGCTACGTTGAACCCCGGCGGTGTGCGCATCGGCACGGCGGAAATCTATGCCCAGGTAGAGCAGATCCCGGAGGTAATCGAGGGGTGTGCCATCGGCCAGGACTTCGACAATGACGTGCGCGTGGTGCTGTTTGTGCGCCTTGCTGACGGGGTCCAGCTGGATGACGCACTGCGCAAGCAAATTCGCGACAAGATCAAGACGGGTGCCTCGCCACGCCATGTGCCGGCCCGTATTGTCGCCGTGGCCGACATTCCGCGCACCAAGTCCGGCAAGATCACCGAGCTTGCCGTGCGTGACATTGTGCACGGCCGTACGGTGAAGAACGTCGAGGCGCTGGCCAACCCCGAAGCCCTCGACAATTTCAGGGATCTGGAAGAGCTCAAATCCTGATTTTGGGCGCGGTTCCGGACGGAAAACCGGTTCCCACTTTTCCTGGAATTGCTTATCCGGCCAGCACTCGCGTCGTGGGGAAGGTGATGTCCACCCGCGTGCCCTTGCGCGGTTCGCTCGAAATCGAGAACTGCGCCCGGTTGGCTTCCACCAGCGCCTTGGTCAGCGGCAGGCCCAGCCCGGTGCCTTGCGCTTCGCGGCCCACGGTTTCGATGCGGCTGAACGGTTCCAGCGCTTCCTTCAGCTGATCTTCGTCCATGCCCACGCCGGTGTCTGATACCGACAGCAGCAGCTCACCGCCGCCGGTCACCCGCGCCGCGATGATCACCTGCCCGCCGGGGTCGGTAAACTTGATGGCATTGGAAATCAGGTTCAGCACCACCTGCTTCACCGAGCGCTGATCCGCAACCACCTGCGGCAGCCGTTCCGCAATGGATTTGCGCAGGACCACGCGACCGGCAGTGGCCTCGTTCTGCATCAGTTGGATGCAGGTATCGATCACACCGCCAAGGTCCACCGAGGTGAAATTCAGCTCAAGTTTGCCAGCTTCCACCTTGGACAGGTCCAGCAGGTCGTTGACCAGTGACAGCAGGTACTCGCCCGAGGTGTGAATGTCGTTGGCATAGCCTTCATAGCGCTCACTGCCCAGCTTGCCGAACTCGCCTTTGCGCATCACGTCCGAGAACCCGAGAATGGCATTCAGCGGGGTGCGCAATTCATGGCTCATCCGGGCCAGAAACTCGGACTTCTGCCTGCTCGAAGCCTCTGCCCGGTCGCGCGCCTCGCGCAGGTCGGTTTCGGTCTTTTTCCACTGGGTGATGTCGCGCAGCACGGCGCAATAGGCCGACTCCGGTATGCCGCTGATGGCACCGCTCACCCGGCGCATGGTCAGGAACACCGGCACTTCTCCGCCGTCTTCCTGCATTTTTGCGGTAACTTCGCGGCCCGAGTTGAACAGGCTCGACAGGCCCCGGTCGCCAAGCGCTGCAACATAATCGCGGACGATCTTGGCCGATGGCTTGTCCATCAGGTCGGCAAGCGGGGTATCGATAACGCTGGCGGCGCGCAGACCAAACAGTGCCTCGGCCCCGGCACTCATCCAGGTGATGTCGCCGCGCTCCGACAGGAACACCACGCCGTCACTCGCCGTATCGAGAATGGAGAACAGCTCGGCGACTTCAACCGGGCTCGAGGCAGTTCGTTCCTCTGCGGTCACAAGCGGCGCTGCTGCTGCTGCGACCGGTTGCGGTTCGGGCTCCGGCTCGCTCGCGGTGTCTTCAGCCACCTCTTCGACAGCCACTTGAGCGGTCACAACGGGCTGCTCGACCGCTTCTGCCTCGGTTTCAACAGCGCTTAACACCGCCAACGGCATGGCGCCGTCATTCCACGGAAACGTC
>JAWVYF010000314.1:0-3334 GCA_033722845.1 Anderseniella sp.
CCTTCACTTCGGCCGAAATGGCAGACAGCGCCTTTTCTTCGGCGCGCCGCACGATGGGCGTGATCAGCCCGTCCGGAATGGCAACTGCCACGCCCACGTCCGAGTGCTTGTGCAAGAGCCGCGCGGATGAGGTCCACGAGGCATTGGCCATGGGTACATCGCGCAGGGCCAGCGCCAACGCCTTGATGATGAAGTCATTCACCGAAAGCTTGTAAGCAGGCTTGCCGTCTTTCTCAGGTGCTGCCTTGTTCAATTCACCGCGAAGCTTCAGCAGCGCGTCGAGCTGGCAGTCCACCGAGATATTGTAGGAGGGCACGGTTGCGTTGCTCTCCGACAGGCGCGAGGCGATGGTCTTGCGCATGCCGTCGTGCGGCAGCTCTTCATAGGAGCCTTCGGCAAACAGCTTGCGGACCATGTCGTCGGACGGACCGGTTGCAGCTGGTGCGGCGGCAGGTGCGGGTGCTGCAGCGCTGGCCTTGGGTGCCGCAGCCGGCACACCGTCTTTTTGGGCCTTCTCCACGTCCGCCTTGACGATACGGCCATGCGGGCCTGAGCCGGACAGCAGCGCAATGTCGATACCGTTCTGCTTTGCAATCCGCCGTGCCAGCGGTGAAGCGAAGATGCGGGCATCCGGCTCGCGCGACGGCGCAGGCGCAGGCGTAGCCTGTGCCGGAGCAGCAGCGGCTGGAGCAGCAGCGGCTGGAGCCTCCGCCTTGGGCGCAGGTTCGGCAGCAGGCGCACCGCCTGCCTTGATGTCGTCAGCGCTTTCGCCCTCTTCCAGCAGCACGGCGATGGCCGTGTTCACCGCCACGTCGTCGGTGCCTTCTTCAACGAGGATCTTGCCGACCTTGCCTTCATCCACGGCTTCCACTTCCATGGTCGCCTTGTCGGTCTCGATCTCTGCGATGATGTCGCCGGAGGTGACGTTGTCACCTTCCTTCACGAGCCATTTGGCCAGCTTGCCCTTTTCCATGGTGGGCGACAGGGCGGGCATCAGGATTTCCGTTGGCATGTCCTTGGCCTCCCCTTACGCGTAGAGGACGGCCTTGGCCGCCTCCACCACTTCATCGACGTTCGGCAGCGCCAGCTTCTCGAGGTTGGCGGCATAGGGCATCGGCACGTCCTTGCCGTTCACCCGTGCCACCGGCGCATCGAGATAGTCAAACGCATGGGTCATGATCTCGGCTGCAATGTGTGAGCCCATCGACGCCACCGGCCAGGCTTCCTCAACCACCACGCAGCGGTTGGTCTTCTTGACGCTTTCGATGACCGTCGGCAGGTCGTATGGGCGAAGTGAGCGAAGGTCGATCACCTCCGCCTCGTGACCCGCCTTGGAAAGCTCGTCTGCCGCCGCCAGCGCATAGCCCATGCCGATGCCCCAGGACACGATGGTCACGTCCTTGCCGGGCCGTGCCACCTTGGCCTTGCCAATCGGCACAACCCAGTCGTCCAGCTTCGGCACCTCGAAGGTCTTGCCATAGAGGATCTCGTTTTCGAGGAAGATCACCGGGTTCGGATCGCGGATGGCGGCCTTGAGCAGGCCCTTTGCATCCGCCGCTGAATACGGCATCACCACCTTCAGCCCCGGCACGTGCGCATACCAGCTTGCATAGTCCTGGCTGTGTTGGGCCGCCACGCGCGCCGCCGCGCCATTCGCCCCGCGGAACACGATGGGGCACCCCATCTGCCCGCCGGACATGTACAGCGTCTTGGCGGCGGAGTTGATGATGTGGTCAATCGCCTGCATGGCGAAGTTGAACGTCATGAACTCGACGATGGGTTTCAGCCCCGCAAACGCCGCGCCCACTGCAATGCCGGTAAAGCCGTGCTCGGTGATCGGCGTGTCGATGACGCGCTTGGCGCCGAACTCTTCCAGCAGGCCTTGCGAAATCTTGTAGGCGCCCTGGTACTCGGCCACCTCCTCGCCCATCAGGAACACGTCCGGATCGCTGCGCATTTCTTCGGCCATGGCCGAGTTGAGCGCCTCGCGAACGGTCATCTCGACCATTTCGGTGCCTTCGGGAATTTCCGGATCAGCCACACTGGAGGCCGAAGCTGAAAGTGCCGGTGCGATCATCGGCTCAGGCGCGGTCACGGGTGCGTCGGCAATGGCGTCTGCCGGCTTGACGATGGCTTCACCGCCGCCGGCAACCTCAGCGCCGCTGCCACCAGCACCGCCTGCACCACCGCCTGCGCCTGCACTCGCATCTTCCCCATCAGCCGCAAGCACCGCGATGACGGTGTTCACCTTCACGCCTTCGGTACCCTCGGCCACCTTGATGGCAGCCACGGTGCCCTCGTCCACGGCTTCCACTTCCATGGTCGCCTTGTCGGTCTCGATTTCGGCGATGATGTCGCCGGACGACACTTCGTCGCCCTCCTTCACCAGCCACTTGGCAAGCTTGCCCTCTTCCATGGTCGGAGACAGGGCCGGCATCAGAATATCAGTTGGCATTGTTCAGCCCTCCCTCACGCGTCCACGTACACATCGGTCCACAGCTCCGACACATCGGGCAACGGATCGTTCTGCGCAAAGTCGGCAGCCTCGGTCACGATCTTGCGGATGCGCGCATCGACCGACTTGATGTCGTCGTCGCTCACCCCGTGATCGGCTGACAGCCGCCGCTTGACCTGCTCGATCGGGTCATGCTCCTCGCGCATCTTCTGCACTTCCTCGCGGGTGCGGTATTTTGCGGGGTCGGACATCGAGTGACCGCGATAGCGGTAGGTCTTCATCTCGAGGATGATCGGCCCCTTGCCCGAGCGGCAATGCTCGGTCGCATGGTCGGCGGCGTCCTTCACGGCGCGCACGTCCATGCCGTCCACCTGCTCACCCGGGATGCCGTAGACCGAACCGCGATTGAACAGCTCTTCGGCCAGTGCGGCCGAGCGTTTCACCGCCGTGCCCATGGCATAGCCGTTGTTCTCGATCACGAAGATCACCGGCAGCTTCCAGATCGACGCCATGTTGAAGGTTTCGTAGACCTGGCCCTGGTTGGTGGCGCCTTCGCCAAAATAGGTGGCCGAGACGTGATCGTTCTCACGGTACTTGTTGGCAAACGCCAGCCCCGCGCCCAGCGGCACCTGCGCGCCGACGATGCCGTGCCCGCCGAAGAACTGCTTCTCACGGGAGAACATGTGCATCGAGCCGCCCTTGCCCTTGGAATAACCGCCCTGGCGCCCGGTCAGTTCAGCCATTACGCCTTTCGGGTCCATGCCGGTTGCCAGCATGTGACCGTGGTCGCGATAGGAGGTGATGACCTGATCGCCCTCTTTCATCGCCATTTCCATGCCGACGACGACCGCTTCCTGGCCGATATAGAGGTGGCAGAAC
>JAWVYF010000315.1:0-3316 GCA_033722845.1 Anderseniella sp.
AACGGTGATTCCGCCTGGCTTGAGGGCCTTCGTGCCAAACAGAAGGAACGCACCGCGAAAGGCGATGCTGCAAAAACCCCGCAAACCGGCGCGGATGGCAAGATCCACCCGCTCGCCATTTTCGATGCCATCAAGCAGCACGCCGACGACGACTACATCGCCATTGCCGATGGCGGCGATCTGTTGAGCTTTGCCCGCATCGGGCTGGAGGCCTCGACCTACATGGATGCAGGCGCGTTCGGTTGTCTCGGTGTCGGCGTGCCCTATGCGGTGGCAGCAAGCCTCGCCTTTCCCGGGCGCCAGATCATTTCGGTGAACGGCGATGGTGCATTTGGCCTCAATGCCATGGAGATCGACACTGCCGTGCGCCACGGCGCCAAGCCGGTGTGGATCGTCTCGAACAACGCGGCCTGGAACATCGAGCGCTTCGACCAGGACACCAACTATGGCGGCCGTGTCGTCGGCACCACGCTCCAGCACGCAGACTATGCGGCCATGGCGCGGGCGCTGGGCGCGCATGGGGAACGGGTGGAGAACCCGGCGGACCTGCCTGCCGCCATCGAACGTGCCATCGCCAATGCGCCGGCGCTGGTCGACGTTGTGACGTCGCAAGACGCTGTGTCGTCCGACGCGCAGAAAGGTCTGGGCTTCGTGCCCGACTACCAGGCCCTGACCGCCTGGGACGACGCAGAACGCAAACGCCGCGGCGAGATTTGATGGGGGAGGAAAATGGTGGGCGGTACTAGGTTCGAACTAGTGACCCCTACGATGTCAACGTAGTGCTCTACCACTGAGCTAACCGCCCGCCGGAAGATTGTCTGAAACACGGTCTCAGACCTTGCGCAGATGTCCGGCGCGAGGGGGTGTATATAAGGTTGGCAGGCCTCGTGCAAGACCTGCGAATACGCAAGGATCGCCTAGGCCGCAATCATCCGGTCGACCTCACTGACGAGGTCGCGCAAGTGGAACGGCTTGGACAGGATCTTGGCGTCGCGCGGGGCTTCAGAGTCAGGATGCAGCGCCACGGCGGCAAAGCCGGTGATGAACATGATCTTCAGCGCCGGATCCAGCTCGGCCGCGCGGCGCGCCAGCTCGATGCCGTCCATTTCCGGCATCACGATGTCGGTCAGCAGCAGGTCCACCTCGCGCAGCTTGAGTTCCTCGAAAGCGCTCAGGCCTTCGCCAAACGAGTGCACTTCGTGACCCGCCCGCTCCAGTGCACGTGCAAGGAACATGCGCATGTCATAGTCATCTTCAGCAAGCAGAATTCGAGCCATTGCCGTTTTCCAGCCTCCAGCCACTAACGATAGCGGCCAGTTGCCGCTCATCTCCCTTGCCCGACAATAGGCCCAATAAGTAAACCCGATGTGAACATGGTTAATACTAACGCCATGACAGGATGCAACGAGATTGAGGTGAAAGCCAGTCCGGAGATTGACGCCTGTAACCTGCCCGGTCTTAAATGCGGTCCCAACAACCCGTTTGATCAAGGTGCTTTCCCGTTTCGCATGAGTAACCCGCACAACACCATCGCGTCAGGCAAAAGCTTCCGGATCAACCGCCCCGGCCTGCAAACTGCGCCTGTGGTTTTCAATTCGCCCCATTCCGGCAGCAACTACCCGGATAGCTTTCAGGCTCAGGCGCGGCTTGACCTGCACAACCTGCGCCGCTCCGAAGACTGCTTTGTGGACGAATTGTTCAGCGCCTCTGTCGCCATGGGCGCACCACTGATGCAGGCCGATTTTCCCCGCGCCTGGCTCGACCTCAACCGCGAGCCCTATGAGCTCGATCCGGACATGTTCCACGACCCCCTGCCCGGCCACGTCAACACGTCATCCGTGCGGGTCGCAGGCGGACTTGGCACCATTCCGCGCATCGTCAGCGAAGGCGAGGAAATCTATGCCGGCAAGCTGGACTGGGAAGATGCCCAGGCTCGGATCCAGAACCACTATATCCCCTATCACGAGGCGCTGCGTCAGCTGATGGCTGACACCTATCGCAGGTTCGGCACCGCAATCCTGGTAGACTGCCACTCCATGCCGTCTGTTGCAGGCCTTTCCGGTTCCGGCCGTCCGGACATCGTGCTGGGCGACCGGCATGGCACCTCCTGCGACAGCTGGATCACCCTGCACCTGGAAGAACAGTTGCGCGCCCACGGGCTGAAAGTGTCCCGCAACCGGCCTTATGCAGGCGGGTACATCACCCAGCGCTATGGCCGCCCGCGTGAAGGCGTTCATGCGGTGCAGGTTGAAATCAACCGCATGCTGTACATGAATGAAGCCACGCTGAAGAAGACCCGTGGGTTCAGCCGCCTTCAAACCCTGCTTCTCGACGTCATGTCGAAGTTCATCGCAAGGGCCAAGGACCAGGCCGGTCCGACCGCGATTGCAGCGGAATGATCACGGAACCATTGCCTACAAGCACACAGGCTGTAAGCCTTGCCGTGGCCGGCCCCGGCCATGCAGACCTGCTGGACGCCATGACGGCCCGGTTTCACCAGGTCGAAGGGGTTGAACTGCCCGCCGAGCGCCGCCGGGCATCGCTCGATCAGCTGCTGGCCGCCCCCGCACAAGGGTGCATCCTGCTGATCTGCGATAGTGCCGGCACCATTTGCGGGTACGCCATCATGGCATATGGCTTTTCACTGGAGTTCGGCGGACGAGATGCCTTTCTCGATGAACTGTTCATCGAGGAGCACTATCGCGGACAAGGCATCGGCAAGGCCGCGCTGCACGCAATCTGTCAGTGGGCGCGCGATACCGGCCTTGCAGCGGTGCATCTGGAAGTGGAGAAGTCCAACAGGTCAGCCAAGGCATTATACGGAACGCTTGGCTTTGAAGACCGCGAGCATTATCACCTGATGTCACTGAGGATTGCGGTGCCAAAATCCTGTTAGCGGCCCGTCTGGAGGTCCGCAAAGAAAAAAGGCCGCACCGGCAATGCTGGGCGGCCTAAGTCTAGGGAGGAAACGCCCGTAAAGGGCAAGCGAAAATGAGGGACTGATCTCTCATATGCGCTGACAGGAATATTGCACTGCAGCGTGAACTTTTCAAGGCGGTCAAACGGCAGGTTTGATTAATTTCAAGCAACGTTGACACTGACTGGCAAAACAAAAAGACTTACAAAACATAGGGTTAAAATGTAAATTGTGCAAACTTGCCGCAGTATTTGATCTAGCACGCAAACCAGTCATGCGTTTAGCGCATGGCGTGGATTGCTCACACACCGGATTTTTGTGCACCTGCACAATATTGTGAGGACACCGTTCCCATGACGATGCAGCCAAACGGCCCGGATCCAGCTGAACTGGATACCA
>JAWVYF010000316.1:0-3304 GCA_033722845.1 Anderseniella sp.
GCTGTTTGCCAAGGGGCTGTTGCGCACCTTCCAGATTGCGCATGAATTTTCCACGCTGACCGTGCGCGAGAACCTGATGATGGTGCCGGGGCAGCAATCCGGCGAAAGCCTCATTCATGCCTGGCTGCATGCCGGCCGCGTCCGCCAGGAAGAGGAGCAGGTGCGCGCCAAGGCAGACGAGGTGCTGGAGTTTCTCGAGATCACCCATGTGGCGGACGAGCTTGCCGGCAACCTGTCTGGTGGACAGAAAAAGCTGCTCGAGCTTGGCCGAACCATGATGGTGGATGCAAAGATCGTGTTCCTCGACGAGGTTGGCGCGGGCGTCAATCGAACGCTTCTGAACACCATCGGCGACGCGATCCTGCGTCTCAACAAGGAACGCGGCTACACCTTCTGCATGATCGAGCACGACATGGATTTCATTGGCCGGCTGTGCGATCCGGTCATCTGCATGGCCGAGGGCCACGTGCTGGCCCAGGGCACCGTCGACGAGGTGAAGAACAACGAGGAAGTGATCGAGGCCTATCTCGGCACCGGTCTCAAGAACAAGCCGGCCAGGGAGGACGCCTGACATGGCATTCCTGATCGGCGAACACATGACCGGCGGCTATGGCGGCGCGGACATTCTGCATGATTGCACAATTGGCGTGGAGCGCGGCGAGATTGCCGTCGTTGTCGGACCCAACGGGGCGGGCAAGTCCACCGCCATGAAGGCCGTCTTCGGCATGTTGGACCTGCGTGAAGGCAAGGTCATGATGGATGGCGAGGACATTACAGCGCTCGCCCCGCAAGCCCGGGTGCGCAAGGGCATGGGGTTTGTGCCGCAGACCAGCAACGTGTTTACCTCCATGTCGGTGGAAGAGAACCTTGAGATGGGGGCCTTCATCCGCGAGGATGACATTTCCGGCACCATGGAGCAGGTGTTCGACCTGTTTCCGATCCTCAAGGAAAAGCGCCGCCAGCCCGCCGGTGAGCTGTCTGGTGGTCAGCGCCAGCAGGTGGCAGTGGGCCGCGCGCTGATGACCAAGCCGAAGGTGCTGATGCTGGACGAACCGACAGCAGGCGTTTCACCCATCGTGATGGACGAGCTGTTTGATCGCATCATCGAGATTGCGCGCACCGGCATCGCCATTCTCATGGTCGAGCAGAACGCCAAGCAGGCACTCAACATTGCCGACAAGGGCTATGTGCTGGTGCAGGGCGAGAACAGATACACCGACACCGGGGCAAAACTTCTGGCCGACCCGGAAGTCCGGCGCGCGTTCCTGGGGGGCTGAACATGGACTTTCTCAATGCATTCGCCCTGCTGGCCAACTTCGTCATTGTGCCGGGTATCACCTATGGCTGTCAGTTGGCATTGGGGGCACTCGGCGTCACGCTGATCTACGGCATCCTGCGGTTTTCCAACTTTGCCCATGGCGAGACCATGGCCATCGGCACCATGGCAGTCATCCTGTTCACATGGTGGCTGCAAAGCCTTGGCGTTTCGTTTGGCCCATTTCCAACCGCATTGCTGGCGCTGCCCGCCGGCATTCTGGTGGCGATCATTCTCGTGCTTGTCACCGACCGGGCTGTGTACCGTTTCCACCGCGCCAAGCGATCGTCACCGGTCATCTTCCTCATTGCATCGCTCGGCGTGATGTTCTTTTACAACGGCATCGTCCGCTTCGTGATCGGTCCGGATGACCGGGTATTCACTGATGGCGAGCGCTTCCTGATCACGGCACGGTCCTTCCGTGAAGTAACCGGCCTGCAGCAGGTCATGGTCGTCAAGATGACCCAGGGCATTACAGTCGCCGTTACCGTTGTGTGCGTGATTGCCCTGTTCTGGTTCCTCAACAAGACGCGCACCGGCAAGTCCATGCGAGCCTATTCGGACAACCGTGATCTCGCCTTGCTGTCCGGCATCAACCCGGACAAGGTGGTCATGGTGGCGTGGATCCTCACCGCAGCACTGGCCACCATTGCCGGCACGCTCTACGGCCTCGACAAGAGCTTCAAGCCATTCACATATCTTCAGTTGCTGTTGCCGATCTTCGCTTCAGCCATCGTCGGCGGTCTGGGCAATCCGCTCGGTGCCATTGCTGGCGGTTTCATCGTGGCGCTTTCAGAGGTGTTCATTACCTTTGCCTATACCCGTTTCCTCGCGCTGATCCTGCCCGAAGGCTGGGCACCTGACGGGTTGGTCCAGTTCCTGTCCACCGACTACAAGTTCGCGGTGTCGTTCGCGATCCTCGTCATCGTGCTGCTGGTCCGGCCAACAGGCATCTTCAGGGGGCAATCGGTATGACCATCAACTGGCGTAACATTTCACTGTTTGCCGGCATGGCCGGGCTTTTGCTGTTTGTTGGATTCTTCCAGAGCTGGACGCTGTCGCTCACCATCGTCAACCTGTGCCTGATCTCGGCCATCATGGCGCTGGGTGTGAACATCCAGTGGGGCTATGCGGGCCTGCTGAACGTCGGCGTAATGGGATTTGCTGCACTGGGCGGCTTGGCTGCGGTACTCGTCTCGGCCCCGCCGGTCAGCGGCGCATGGGCTGCCGGCGGTACGGGCATTCTGATTTCTGCTCTGTGCCTTGCCATCACCATCGGGTTGATCGCATTTGCCTACTTCCGCACCCGTGACCTGACCCGCATTGTGCTGATCACTGTCATCGGCATTACCGGATACTTCATCACCCGGCATTTCTTCGATCCGGCCGTTGAGGCCATCGAGAAGTTCGAGTCTGCCTCTACCGGATATCTCGGCGGCCTCGGCTTGCCCATCGTGTTCTCATGGCTGGTCGGTGGCCTGTTTGCCGCCGCAGCAGCCTGGGCGGTTGGCAAGGTGACGCTGGGTTTGCGCTCGGACTATCTCGCCATCGCAACGCTGGGCATTTCCGAAATCATCATTGCGGTGCTTAAGAACGAGGACTGGCTTGCGCGCGGTGTGAAGAACGTCATCGGTCTGCCGCGCCCCGTGCCCTACGAGGTCGACCTCAAGGAGACGGCCTGGGTGCAGAATCTTGCCGGTGACCTTGGCATGTCGGTGATCGACGTATCATCTATCATCGTGAAGCTCTCCTATGCCTGCCTGTTCACCCTGGTATTGCTGATCATCCTGTTCCTGTCCGAGCGTGCGCTCAACTCGCCCTGGGGCCGCATGATGCGTGCCATCCGCGACAACGAAGTGTCGGCTGAAGCCATGGGCAAGGACGTCAAGGGACGTCACCTCCAGGTCTTCATTCTGGGCTCAGCGGTCATCGGCATTGCCGGCGCCATGCTCACCACCATCGACGGGCAGTTCACGCCGGCGTCCTACC
>JAWVYF010000317.1:0-3289 GCA_033722845.1 Anderseniella sp.
ACGGCACGATCTGGCGCATGTACTTGTTGGGGATGACGCCATTGCCAATCGGCTCGATCGGGTAGGGATCGTCCGGCGTGGCGTAGAAGGGCTGTCCGGCCGGACGCGCAATGATGGCAGGTGCGAACAGGGTTGTTGCAGCGCCTGCGGCTGCAGTGGCTATCATGTGGCGTCGGGTGAGCATGGCGAACCGCTCCTGAACATAGCGTTGTAATGGCATTTGATACCAAAACGTAGTTATCGCGACATGTTTCGGCAATATCGTGACAAGTACGTACCCTGCGGGTTGCCCAATTGTAAAACCTGAGAGTTGTTCGATTGCGGATACGGATCGTTCGGATTATAAAACAACCCGAATGAGCCAACCTTGAGCCAGGTATTGGAGTGACAAGAGATGTACAAGGGCGATGTCGACCCGCAACAGGCCTTTGAGGCCATCAATACCAGCACCGATGTGGTGATGATCGACGTTCGTACCAATGCCGAGTGGGCATTTGTCGGTGTGCCGGCGGTGGAGCGGCTGTTGACGTTGTCGTGGCAGCAGTTTCCATCCATGCAGGTCAACGAGCAATTCGTGACGGCAGTGCGTGAGGCCGGCATCGGTGAAGACGCGGACATTTACTGTATCTGCCGCTCCGGTGCGCGCTCGGCAGCGGCAGCCACCGCGTTGACCCAGGCCGGCTTCAAGAACTGTTTCAACGTGTCTGAAGGTTTTGAGGGTGACCTCGATGGCGAGCGCCATCGCGGGCGCAAGAATGGCTGGAAGGCGCGTGGCCTTCCGTGGATACAGAGCTGAACCCCATGAAGAAATCCGTGAAGAATCCGAATCCTGCCAGCTGGGGCGAGGCCACCAAGCTCGTGCGGGGCGGGCTGGAGCGCTCGCATCATGGCGAAACGGCAGAGGCGCTGTATCTTAATTCGGGCTTCGTATATCCGGATGCCGAGACGGCCGAAGACCGCTTTTCGGGTGAGCAGGAGGGGTATGTCTACGCGCGCTACGGCAACCCGACCGTGACCATGTTTGAAGAGCGCCTGCGCCTGCTTGAGGGGGCGGAAGCCTGTTATGCAACTGCTTCCGGCATGGCGGCCGTTTGGGGTGCGTTGGCCTGCCAGGTCGAGGCGGGTGATCACATTGTGGCGTCAAAGGCGCTGTTCGGCTCTTGCTACCAGATCCTGACCTCGATCCTGCCGAAGTTCGGCGTGACCTCTACGCTGGTCGATGGCGGTGACCTTGACCAGTGGCGCAGCGCGATCACGCCGAAGACGAAGATATTCTTCCTCGAGACGCCGTCCAATCCGGGCTTGCAGGTGTTCGATATTGCGGCCGTAGCCGAGATCGCCAAGGCCAACGGCATTAGCGTGGTGGTGGACAACATCTTCGCCACGCCAATCGTGCAGAAGACGCTGCCGCTGGGTGCCGACGTGATCGTCTATTCCGGCACCAAGCACATGGACGGACAGGGGCGCGTGCTGGGCGGGGCAGTTGTCTCGACCACCGAGTTCAAGGAAGAAAAGCTGAAGCCCTTCCTTCGCCACACCGGCCCCAGCCTGTCGCCGTTCAACGCCTGGGTGCTGCTAAAGGGCATGGAGACGCTGAAACTGCGCGTCATGGCGCAGTGCGACAGCGCGCTCAAGGCGGCTGCCGCGCTGGAAGCCATGAAGGGTGTGGCCCGCGTGACCTATCCTTGGCTCGATAGCCACCCGCAGGCGGCGCTGTGCCGCAAACAGATGCAGGCGGGCGGCACAATGGTGACGTTTGAACTGGCCGGTGGCAAACAGGCCGCGTTCGACATGCTGCGCAAGCTGGAGATCATCGACATTTCCAACAACCTCGGCGATGCCAAGTCGCTCATTACCCATCCTGCAACCACGACACACCGCAATATCGGCCAGCAAGCGCGCGACGAGATGGGCGTGTCGGACGGTATGGTGCGGCTGTCGGTTGGCCTTGAGGACGTGGACGACCTGATCGGCGATCTCAGGCAGGCGCTGGGAAGCTGATTTCCAGCAACTGCGTCATCTTTGCGGCTGCAGGTTGATTTCCTTGACTTCCCACACCACATCTGCGCTTGTGTGCAGTGCACAACAACTTTTCGCGCCAGAAGCAAATACAACAAGCGCCAGAGTTGTCCCAAGTTTTCCTCGGTGGCGACCTTGAACCCCGGATCATCCGGCCAACAAGTGTTCATTGCCCGTTGCCGTCGAAAGGAACCCAGATGCCTCAATGACTTGTGCGCATCGCTTTACAGAAAGATTCCACTTTGAATTTTCAGGATCTCGGCCTCGACAGGCCGCTGCTCAAGGCATTGGAAGCCTTGGGCCACGACACGCCTACGCCTATTCAGGTGAAGGCCATTCCAACCGTACTTGATGGCCGCGACGTGGTCGGCCTTGCACAAACCGGCACCGGCAAGACGGCGGCCTTCGCGCTACCTCTGCTGCAACGCCTGGCGGCATCGTCAAAGGGCCGGCCTGCGCCGAAAGCCGTGCGCGCGCTCATCCTGTCGCCCACCCGCGAACTCGCAGCGCAGATTCACCAGTCGGTCCGGGATTACTCCAAGGGCATGAAGCTGAACTCGATGGTGGTGTTCGGCGGTGTCTCCGTTCGCCCGCAGATTGCCAATGCAGCGCGCGGCGTCGATGTGATGATCGCAACGCCAGGCCGTTTGCTCGACCTGATTGATCAGAAAGCGGTATCGTTGCACGGCGTTGAAACGCTGATCCTCGATGAGGCTGACCAGATGCTGGATATCGGCTTCCTGCCGGCCATCCGGCGCATCATCGGCATGTGTCCTGCCAAGCGTCAGACGCTGCTGTTTTCCGCCACCATGCCAAAGGAAATCCGCAAACTGTCTGCTGATCATCTCGACCGCCCGGTCGAGATTGCGGTGACGCCGGCGTCCACGCCCGTAGAGCGAATCCAGCAGTCGGTCATGTATGTGGGTTCGCGCGGCAAGCCGGCGGTTGTTGCACACCTTGCGCATGAGCATCACGGCAAGCGGATTATCATCTTCACCCGAACCAAACATGGTGCCGACCGGGTGGTGAAGTCGCTGGATCAGGCCGGTTTTGCAGCAGCGGCCATTCACGGCAACAAGTCACAGAACAACCGGGTCAAGGCGCTGGCAGCCTTCAAGGACGGATCATGCCCGATCCTCGTGGCCACCGACATTGCGGCCCGCGGCATCGATGTGCCGGGCGTTGAACTGGTCATCAACTACGACCTGCCGAACGTGCCGGAAGTCTATGTGCACCGCATTGGCCGCACGGCGCGCGCCGGAGCATCGGG
>JAWVYF010000318.1:0-3284 GCA_033722845.1 Anderseniella sp.
ACGGCTTGGTCTGGTTGACAACCGCTTCCGTGATCTTCGTCTTCATGGTTCTGACCCGCGCCCAAGTAACTCTCTAGTAACTGGCGTGGGTGGTAAGTGAGGGTACGCCAGGGGGTCCAAAGTGCCAAAAAACGCGGGAAATAGCAGCAAAAAGTGTCAAGTAGGGTTTATAGCATTTAACTTTTAATCAGTAGGTCCACGGTTCGAACCCGTGCGGGCTCACCATTTCCTCCACAGTCACACGCCGGCAAAAACGGAGTTCGGCTCAATTGCCACCGGCGCAGCCGGCTGACTTGATTTCACATCCGCTGCCATACTGGGCGCAGATCGATGTTGCGGCCACGCGGGCGTCGGACAGGCTGCCACGTACCGCCCAGCCCCAGCCGCGTGAGGACAGGGCAATTGCCCCGCAGTTTCCGCCGGCATAGGTCAGCACCTGGCTACAGCTTGAACACTGGCCTTTCACGCCGCGTTCGGCACCGGAACGTGATGCGAGCTTGGACACCCGCACAATGCGCTTGTTGGCCGGAGAAAACCCAAGCGCACCCCATTGGCCAGGAACGGGCTTCTTGCGAATGGCGTCAACCACACCAATGGTCGGTCGTCCCGCAACCTTGAGGCCGTTTTCCCTCTCGAAGGCTCGAATGGCATCGGCTGTGCGCGACCCCATCATGCCGTCGGCCGGGCCCGGGTCGTAATTCAGTTCAAACAGCTTCGACTGCATCTGCCGGATGGCGGCGCGGTCTTCCACAGGCGTATCGGGGGGCAGGGCGGCAACCCGTGCCGGAGCCGGCTCAGCAGGTTTCGGCTCTGCCGCAAGCGGCTTGCTCTCGGGGGCAGATGGCTTGGGTTCTGGCTGTTTGATCGCCGTGCGTTCAGCAGCAGTCGCTATCTGGGCTGCGGCGAGTTTGGCCGGCTTTTGCCTCTCTGCCTTCAATTTGGCAATCAGGACCTTGGCCAGACCTGAGAACTTGCCGCCTGGATAGTCGTTCAGGTAGCTCTGCAGAATGTCCGGATCGCGGGAGTCTTTCACCGTGTTCCAGTAGAGCAGCTCGGCGGCCAGCTGGTCCGCGCTGGATGTCGACGGTCTTGGCGCCGGAGCACTTTGAACCACGGGGGCCGTCTTCTGCTCCTGCGGTTCTTTGAGCTTGAGCGGGTTCAGGAAGATGCGCTTGCTCGGAAGCGAACCGTAAGTAAACGGTTGCTGGCGTCCCTGGGTTGACTGATAGACGGTGTCGCGCACGTTGCGGAACAGGAAGTTCAACTCCAGTCCGGGCTTTTCGAGGTTCTCCAGAAGGGCTGCCGTGTAAGGGCTGTTGCGGCCGTCGCCGTCATCCGCCGTTGTGCCTTCCTTCGCTGCAAAGCCCACCAGCGTGCCCACAGCAGGTTCGATACGCGCCAGACCGCGGCCAATGGAACGGGTGGCCGAGGTGCGCTTGATCTTGTTGACGAACGGGTTGTTGCGGCAGGCATCCAGGATGACGAGACGCAGTTCGTTGGCGCCCTCAACGGCAGTCAGGCCACTGTCCAGCGGAATAGCTTCGTACTGTACGTCGAGGTCATTGCGTAGCTGGGCATCGGTCGGGATGAGGTAGTTGGTTCCTTCGACCTCGATGCCGTGACCTGCATAGAAAAGCATTGCCCGTTCGGCGCCAATCGACTTGCGGCTGAACTCACGCAAGGCTCTGCGCATGCCCTCGTAATTAAGGTCCTGATGAAGCAGAACCTCGAACCCGAGTTGCTTGAGCGCTTCGGCGATATCTTCAGAATCGTTCTTGGGGTTTTCCAGCGGCGACACCGCTTCATACTTGGAATTCCCGATCACCAGCGCGATGTGCTTCGCCGCCAGTGAGGGGGCCGCCAGAATGCTCATCAAGAAGGCCATGGATAGAAGTGCGCGCTTGATGTGCGAAGATACAGTCATGAACCTCAGCTCCTGTCCCAGAAATGTAAAGGCTAATGCCTTGTTCACAAAGGTCAACCGGCAGAGCGGCGTGGGTAGCACATTTTATCCGCTTCCGGAGTTGTTGCCACAGGGTAAGCATTTGCCTAGGCTAGTCATGAGTCGAATGTCATCGGGGGTTGGCATCTTGAACGGCATTTGAAGAGAAGGTCCGCCAATGCCCCCGGTTAGCGCACTGTTTCGTCTGGCAGCACTCATTGCCTTCACGCTGGTGCTGAGCTTCAGCACCGCGCTGGCACAAAAGCGCGTGGCGCTTGTCATCGGCAACAGCTCTTATGCTCACGTGCCGGCGCTGCCCAACCCGACAAATGACAGCGCCAAGGTTGCGCTCAAGCTCAAGAGCATCGGGTTTGAGGTGCTACAGGCCGACAATCTGGATTTCGACGGGTTCCGCAGAACCCTGCGTGATTTCTCCAAGAAGGCCACCGGGGCCGACATGGCCGTGGTCTTCTATGCCGGTCACGGCATAGAAGTGAACAAGTCCAACTATCTCATACCGGTCGATGCAAAGCTCGAGACCGATCGGGAGATCAGTTATGAGGCCGTGCCGCTGGAACTGGTGACAGAAGCCGTCAATGGTGCCAAGGGGTTGAGACTTGTGATGCTGGATGCCTGCCGCAACAACCCGTTTGCCAGCAAGATCAAGATGACATCGCCCACCCGGTCGATTGGCCGGGGGCTGTCATTCATCGAGCCGTCGGCTGGTACGCTTGTAAGCTATGCGGCTCGCGAAGGAACCACGGCGGAGGATGGCGATGGGCAACACAGCCCCTATACCGCCGCCTTGCTGGAAAATCTCGGCCAGCCGGGTCTTGAAGTGAATTTCCTGTTCCGGAAGGTACGGGATCAGGTGCTTGAGAACACCGGCGGCAAGCAGGAGCCTTTTACCTATGGTTCCTTGCCAGGGCGGCAGATCTTTCTGGTTCCAGCTGCGCAGCAGCCTCCAACCGCCACCTCTGACACCGCCAAGCCGCCAACGGCTCACAATACCGATGCGCTTTTCTGGGCGGCCATTCAGGACAGCGATAACCCGGCCCTGTTCGAGGAGTACCTTAAAAGATTTCCTAAAGGTATTTTCAGCTCGATCGCCCAGATCAGGCTGGGCAACCTGAAAAGCGGGTAGGGCGGCAAGCAGCCTGCGTCCGCTGATAACGGGAGCGGAGATACAAAGATTGCCGCAGTGGATACAGATCAACAGCAGCAGACAGAAGCCGCCCGTCCGCCGGAAAAACTGACACGCAGCGTGGCCGCCTTCGGTATTGGCCGCTGGCCTGAGGGCATTACGCTGGGCGCCAACGGCTTGTGGGTGGCAGAAAGTGGC
>JAWVYF010000319.1:0-3281 GCA_033722845.1 Anderseniella sp.
AGCCCATTTACAGTGCGCAGCGTCAACTGAATCTGGATTACCGACGAGCCCGCACGTCTTCGAGCGTTGCGCTCGAACAGATGCAGCGGCTTAGTTCTCATCCATCTTCAGCGCGGCAATAAACGCATCCTGCGGAATCTCGACGCGGCCAAACTGGCGCATCTTCTTCTTGCCTTCCTTCTGCTTGTCCAGAAGTTTGCGTTTACGCGTGGCATCGCCGCCATAGCACTTGGCGGTCACGTCCTTGCGCAGGGCAGACAGCGTTTCGCGCGCAATCACCTTGCCGCCAATCGCTGCCTGGATCGGGATCTTGAACATGTGCCGCGGGATCAGCTCTTTCAGCTTCTCGCACATGGTGCGCCCGCGCTGCTCGGCCCGCGCCCGGTGCACGATAACCGCCAGCGCATCGACCGGCTCTTCGTTGACGAGAACCTGCATGCGCACCAGGTCGCCCGGCTCATAGCCAACCATCTGGTAGTCGAAGCTGGCATAGCCGCGCGTGACCGACTTCAGCCGGTCGTAGAAGTCGAACACCACCTCGTTGAGCGGCAGTTCATACACCACCATGGCGCGGCTGCCCGCATAGGTCAGCTCCACCTGACGCCCGCGCCGGTCCTCGCACAGTTTCAGCACCGAGCCCAGATACTCGTCCGGCACCAGGATGGTCGCCTTGATCCACGGTTCCTCGATGGCGTCGATATAGTGCGGCTCCGGCATGTCGGCCGGGTTGTGCAGCTCCAGCACCTCGCCCTTGGTCAGGTGCACGTGATAGATCACCGACGGTGCGGTGGTGATCAGGTCGATGTTGAACTCGCGCTCCAGCCGGTCGCGAATGATTTCCAGGTGCAAAAGCCCCAGGAAGCCGCAGCGGAAGCCGAAGCCGAGTGCGGCTGAGGTTTCCATCTCGAACGAGAAGCTGGCATCGTTCAGCCGCAGCTTTGCCATCGCGTCGCGAAGGTCTTCAAAATCCGCCGTATCGACCGGGAAGAACCCTGCAAACACCACCGGCTGGGCCGGCTTGAAGCCCGGCAGCGCCTTGACGCACGGGCGCTTTTCTTCCGTCACCGTGTCGCCCACGCGGGTGTCGGCCACTTCCTTGATGGCCGCCGTCAGAAAGCCGATCTCGCCGGGGCCAAGCTCGGCCACCATTTCCTGCTTGGGCCGGAACACGCCCACCCGGTCAACCAGGTAGTTGGCGTCAGTGCTCATCAGCTTGACGCGCATGCCCTTCTTCAGCTTGCCGTCGATCACCCGCACCAGCACGATCACGCCCAGGTAGGCGTCGTACCAGCTGTCCACCAGCATCGCCTTGAGCGGCGCATTGGCATCTCCACCCGGTGCCGGCAGCCGGTGCACGATGGCTTCCAGCACCTCCTTGATGCCGATGCCGGTCTTGGCGGAGATCTCCAGCGCATCGGAGGCATCCAGCCCGATCACGTCCTCGATCTGCTGCTTCACCCGGTCAGGTTCGGCAGCGGGCAGGTCGATCTTGTTGAGCACCGGCACGATCTCGTGATCGTTCTCGATGGCCTGATAGACGTTGGCCAGCGTCTGCGCTTCCACGCCCTGTGCGGCGTCCACCACCAGCAGAGAGCCTTCCACGGCAGCCAGCGACCGGTTCACCTCGTAGGCGAAGTCCACGTGGCCGGGGGTGTCGATCAGGTTCAGCTCATAGGTCTCGCCATTGTCGGCTGTGTAGTCCAGGCGCACGGTCTGCGCCTTCACGGTAATGCCGCGCTCGCGCTCGATGTCCATCGAGTCGAGCACCTGTTCTTTCATCTCGCGCTCGGTAAGGCCCCCGCAGACCTGAATCAGCCGGTCGGCCAGCGTCGACTTGCCATGGTCGATGTGCGCCACGATGGAAAAATTGCGAATGTGCGAGGTGTCTGTCATGGGCTGGCTTTTGGCAGCAGTGCAGGCACCCGTCAAGCGGACAAATAGCGCGGGGTGAGGGGTGGACTATAACTTGGAATTATTCTAAACAATAACGATATCCAGCCTGTCTCAGCCAACAACAAGAGTCTCCAAAGTGAAACCGTTCGCCGAACTCACCGAAAAAGAAATTCTCGCGCTCGCCATCTCGTCCGAGGACGACGATGCGCGCACCTACATGTCGTTCGCCAATTCGCTGCAGGAGCAGTATCCGGCCTCTGCCCGCGTGTTCGTCGAGATGGCAGAGGAAGAGCATGAGCATCGCCGCCGGCTGACCGAGTTGTTCCAGAAGAAGTTCGGCGACTTCATCCCGCTCATCCGCCGGTCTGACGTGGCCGGCTTCGTCAAGCACAAGCCCGCGTGGCTGATGCAGCAGCTCTCGCTCGATACCGTGCGCAAGCGCGCCGAGGTGATGGAGCTGGAGAACTACCGCTTCTACAAGCAGGCCGCTGAGCGCTCGTCCGATGCGGATGTGAAGAAGCTGCTGCTTGATTTGGCCGAGGAAGAGAAGGGGCACGAAAACCTCGCCGCCCGGCTGTCTGAAAAGCATCTCGATGCCGACACCAAGCTGGAAGAAGCCGATGCCGAGCGTCAGCTGTTTCTGCTGCAGGTGGTGCAGCCCGGCCTGCTCGGCCTGATGGACGGTTCGGTGTCCACGCTGGCGCCGCTGTTCGCTGCCGCCTTCGCCACCCAGGATACGTGGCAGACCTTCCTCGTCGGCACGGCAGCGTCAATCGGTGCAGGCATTTCGATGGGTTTTGCTGAAGCCCTGTCGGACGATGGCGAACTGACAGGCCGCGGCCACCCGTGGATTCGCGGCTCAGCCGCCGGCATCATGACGGCGATTGGCGGCCTGGGCCACACGCTGCCCTACCTGCTCACCGACTTCTGGACCGCCACCATCCTCGCCGTGATCATCGTGTTCATCGAGCTGTGGGCGATCTCCTACATCCGCTACAAGTACATGGACACGCCATTCCTGCGCGCCGCTTTCCAGATCGCTGTCGGCGGCTTCATCGTGTTCCTCGCAGGGATATGGATCGGCAGTCATTAGCGAGCACAGGTTAGTTCTATGGCGTTGAGGTGGTCATGTCCCAACGCCGCCGCGCTTGCGCGGCAAAGGTGTTGGACCTCTAGGAAAGACCTATTCTTCCCAGCGCTGGCAGCTTGATTGCCGGGCGGTCGAAGTCCATGCCGCGAGCAAATCGCACGTAGAGCATCGAAGATGCGATGCGCAAGATTTGCACACCAAGATACGATCGGCCCCGCCGATTTCTACGAGAATCCAACCCTTCCCAGCGCTGGCAGCTTGATTGCCGGGCGGTCAAGGTCCACGCCGATCGTCGCGC
>JAWVYF010000320.1:0-3270 GCA_033722845.1 Anderseniella sp.
CATCTGGAAGGGCCGCAAGGCCGCTTTCGGCGCGATGGGGCAGATCAACGACTATATTTGCCTCGACGGCACCATTCCGGTCAGCCAGTTGCCGCTGGTGCTGAGGCGCATGGAGGAGCTGTCAGAGGAGTATGGCCTTGACGTCGCCAACGTGTTCCATGCCGGCGACGGCAACCTGCACACACTGATCCTGTTCGATGCCAACAAGCCGGGCGACCTTGAAACCTGCGAGGCCATGGGCGCGGAAATCCTCAAACTGTGCGTTGAGGTGGGCGGCTGCCTGACCGGCGAGCATGGCGTCGGCGTTGAAAAACGCGACCTGATGGTGCACCAGTACGGGCCCGAGGACCTGGAGGCGCAGCTGCGGGTGAAGGACGTGTTCGACCCGGACTGGCTGCTCAATCCGGCGAAGGTGTTCCCGCTCGCCACCACGAAGGAGCGCCGCGCCGCATGACCCCGAAATCGGAAAACGCACTCGCCGAGGCCGTCAGGGCGGCAGCGGCGAAGAAGACCCCTTTGCACATCAAGGGCGGCGGTACGCGCGCAGGGCTGGGCGCGGGTGTTACCGGTGAAGTGCTCAACACGGCAGGTCTGAAGGGCGTATCCCTGTATGAGCCCGGCGCGCTGACCATCGTTGCCGCTGCCGGCACACCACTGGATACAGTCGAAAAGACCCTGGCGAAGGAAAACCAGCGGCTCGCCTTCGAGCCGATGGATCATCGCAAGCTCTACGGCACCAACGGCAAGCCAACCATCGGCGGTGTCGTGGCGGCCAACGTGTCCGGCCCACGCCGCATCCAGGCAGGTGCGTGCCGCGATGCGCTGATCGGCGTGCGCTTCGTCGATGGTGAGGGCACCGTGATCAAGAACGGCGGCCGGGTGATGAAGAACGTCACCGGCTACGACCTCGTCAAGCTGATGGCGGGTTCGCATGGCACGCTCGGCGTGCTCACCGAAGTTGCCTTCAAGGTCCTGCCGATGCCGGAAACCTCCGCGCTTGTCTCGGTTGCAGGGCTCGATGCAGCCCGTGCCGTCGAGGCAATGAGCGCCGCGCTCACCTCGCCGTTCGATGTTACCGGTGCAGCGCACCTTTCGGGCCGCGCGCCGCGCACCATGGTTCGCGTCGAGGGGTTTGAAGGTTCGGTCAAGTATCGCGCCGGGAGACTGCAGGATCTGCTTGGCAAGTTTGGCGATGTAGATGTCAGCCTGAACGACAAGACCAACAGCCAAGCCTGGATCGACGTGCGCGACGTGAAGCAGGTGGCGGACAGTGAGGGCGATGTCTGGCGCATTTCGGTCAAGCCGTCAGATGGCCCCGCCGTCATCAAGTCGCTGCCGTCCGGTACGGCGGTTCAGATGGACTGGGGCGGCGGGCTTGTCTGGGCGCGAGTGCCGGCCGGCACCGACGTACGCAAGGGCCTGAAAGGTATCGAGGGCCATGCCATGCTGGTGCGCGCCGACGAAGCCACCAAGAGCAAGCTCGGCGTATTCCAGCCCGAACAACCAGCCCTTGCCGCCATCTCGAGGGGCCTGCGCGCCAAGTTCGACCCGGCGGGCATTCTCAACCCCGGACGCATGGGATAACCGGCAGATGCAAACCAACTTCACCATCGAACAGTTGCGCGATCCGATGATCAAGCGGTCGAACAAGGTGCTGCGCACCTGCGTTCACTGCGGCTTCTGCACCGCCACTTGCCCAACTTACCAGGTGCTGGGAGACGAGTTGGACTCACCGCGCGGTCGCATTTACCTGATCAAGGACATGCTGGAGAAGGGCCGTCCGGCCGACAAGGAAACTGTCAAGCACATCGACCGCTGCCTGTCGTGTCTTGCCTGCATGTCGACCTGCCCTTCCGGCGTGCATTACATGCATCTGGTAGATCATGCTCGCGAGTACATTGAGCAGACCTACACCCGGCCCTTGCCCGAGCGCGTGCTGCGCTGGCTGTTGTCGCAGATCATCCCGTACCCGAACCGGTTCCGCCTCGCCATGTTCGGCGCGAAATTCGCCAAGCCGTTTGCCGGTTACCTGCCGGGCCGGCTGAAGGCAATGGTCGAGCTTGCGCCTGCCGATGTGCCCTCTCCCAGCCCGATGGATCAGCCACAGGTGTTCAAGGCTGAAGGCGAGCGCAAGATGCGCGTCGCACTGCTGACCGGCTGTGCCCAGCGAGCGCTCAATACCGATATCAACGAGGCCACCATCCGCCTGCTCACCCGCCATGGCTGCGAGGTGGTCATCGCCAGGGGCATGGGGTGTTGTGGCGCGCTCACCCACCACATGGGCAAGACGGCTGAAAGCCACGCCTCTGCCGCTGCCAACATCCGCGCCTGGATGAAGGTGCGAAACAATGGCGGGCTCGATGCGGTGGTCATCAACACATCCGGCTGCGGCACCACGGTGAAGGACTATGGCCACATGTTCGAAGGCGATCCGCTGGCCGATGATGCGAAGGTCATCGCCGGGCTGGCGAAGGACATCTCCGAGGTGATGGTTGACCTGGGGTTGAACGAGCCGGCAGTGCCGAACCTCAAGGTGGCCTATCATGCGGCCTGCTCGCTGCAGCACGGCCAGCAGATCAAGACCCACCCCAAGACGCTGCTGGCGAAGGCCGGTTTCACCGTGCTGGAGCCTGCCGACCCGCACCTGTGCTGTGGTTCTGCCGGCACATACAACATGATGCAGCCGGACATCTCGAAGCAGCTGAAGGACCGCAAGGTGAAGACGCTGGAGGCGCTGACGCCCGACGTCATCGCTGCCGGCAATATCGGCTGCATGATGCAGATCGGTGGCGGTACCGGTGTGCCCGTGGTCCACACCGCAGAGCTGCTCGACTGGGCAACCGGCGGCCCGGTTCCGCCTGCGCTGGCCGAACGGGTCAAGGTGGCGGCAGAGTAATCCGCATTGCGGTTTGCGCCGGCAGGGTTGAGCCGTCAGCCTGTCCAGCTGTTGGCAGCATGTGGCAACCATCTGTTAATACTTCAGGAGGATCATTTCTCCTTGAAACGGCAGGTGCTGTGCATTGCCGTTGAGACTTGATCCCCCGCCGGCTCTGCGTAACAGGGCCGCAACGATTGGGGGCATCGCGCCAACCAGAGTGAGTGAGCAACTGCAGACGACGCGGGCCACGAGAAGGTCCCGCTTCGCCGAACGGGAAACTCATGTGCCGGTGCAACGCTGAGAGCGCCGGTTTGAGATGACCGGTCATGTGACGGTTCGCACAGACACCGCCGCTGCATTCCGGTCGGGATTGAGGAGAGAACGAAACAGCG
>JAWVYF010000321.1:0-3270 GCA_033722845.1 Anderseniella sp.
ACCCAGACTCCCGACTTTCAAGCAATTTCGTTTGTGCGCCACCCGGCAAGCAATCGATTCAGGGCGATTGCAGTTCTCCCTGCACCCCTTTTGCGGACAAACTTGGGCACATCTGTGGCTTAGGACGATACAGGCGTGGGGCGCAAGAAAAAAGGCCAAGCGCACAGTTGCACTCAGCCTTGTTTCATATCGTGAAGCGCGGCGTCAGCGCCGCAAACCGACGTACACCGGGTCAGTGATCCAGTGCAGCACGGCGCTTGTTGTATTCCGACTTCATGTTGCGCAGGTTTTCTTCGCTCAACAGGTGGCCGGCTTCCTGCTCGAGGCGGTAAATTGCACGCGCTTCGAAAGCCAGCATGAGGCCTTGGGCGATGCGCGCCAGAACGCTCTTGCCTTCGCTTGCAGAGCTTTCAAAACCGGTGATGGGTGCAGTCGTTGCCATGATAATCTCCTGTAGTGGCTTCAGTAACGCCTTCAGGCAGCGTTTTCGAAATCATTGATACAGATAGATTATGTATGAATTGTTGCGTCGCAACATATCATGCTGCATCGCAGCAATGCACCTCATGCATGACGCTGGCTACATGGTCTGACGCAGTACGATAACCGTGGGCCTGGGCGGCAGCGAGTTGAGCGAAAGGGTAATGGATGCCGGCCGCTCGGGGCTGATTTCGAAGCTCTTTGAAAGGCTGGCGACAAACTGCTGCAATGAAAAATCGCCAAAAGCGTGCATCGGCAATACAACACGCGCACGCAACGTCTTGATCACGTCCACCATGTTGGCGGTCGGCAGCGTGTAGCTGCCGTCTACCGGTACCATCACCACGTCCAGACGGCCGATCCAGCCGACGTGCTGGGCACCCAGTTCGTGATGCAGATGCCCCAGATGACCGATGCATAGCCCGGAAATCTCGAAGATGAAGATCGAGTTGGCGTCCTTTTCAGGTACGCCCCAGGCGCGAATGTCGGTCGTCACGTTGCGCACCAGCACATCGCCGATCTCGACATTGTGGCTGGCCCGCCCGCCTTCCGGGTTCCAGCCACGCAGCACGTGCTCAATCGACGGATCAGGACTGTCCGTATAGTGGGTTTCGTGCGCCTTGTTCATGGTCACGACCTTGGGCACCGCCCGGCGGCCATGAAAGCCGGCATAATCGGTGGCGATGGTCACACCGCCCGGACTGGTGATGTAAAACGTCGAGTGCCCGGCATACTCGATCTTGACCGAGCCCTTCGGTACGCCTGCCTGTGCCAGCGTCAGGTTGACATAGCGGGCTTTTGGCAGCCGCTCGGCGATGGCAAGGCAATTGCTGGGCGGGCGCTCCGGCAGGGCTTGCGTCTGTGCGGGGAAGACTTGCGCCCCTGCTGAATGGCTGCCGGCCACCCCGGTCAGCGCGAGCAGTCCAGCTAGAGCAGATAAAAAACGGCCGGCCATGTCTGTTCGCCTCCTTCAGTGCGGTCAGGAGCGGGTGACAGGCCGGCCGGTCGTCCAGTCAGGGCAGGCCTACTGCCCCTTGATGTCGATCTTCGCGTTTGCGCGCAGGTCCTTGATGATGCCTTGCAGTTTCTCGGCTTGCAAGGACACCTTGATCCGGTCCTTCACCTGATCGAACTCCGGGAAGGCCTGCTCGCGCTCATCGTCCTTGCGGATGACATGCCAGCCGAACTGGCTCTGCACAGGCTCCTTGGTATAGGCACCCTTTTCAAGCGCAAATGCCGCCGCCTCGAAAGCCGGAACCATGCGGCCCTTGCCGAAGAAGCCGAGGTCCCCGCCACGCGGGCCGGACGGACCGGTCGACTTGGACTTTGCCACCTCGGCAAAATCCGCGCCCTTGTCGAGTTCCGCAATCACTGCGACAGCGTCTTCCTTGCTCTTGAGCAGGATGTGGCTGGCCTTGATTTCCTTGTTGCCGGCAACCTGCGAGCGGGCCTCGTCATACTTGGCCTTCACATCGGCGTCCGACACCAGCTTTTCAGTGGCCTTGCGCACATAGGCTTCGCGCAGGGCTTGCGCTTCCATCCATTCAAGCTGACGCTTGTAATCTTCCGTGTCAGCGATGCCGTCCTTGCGCGCGGCGTTGGCCAGCAGGCGGCTTTCAACCAGCATGTTGACGACGAAGGGGTCGCGCTGGTCTTCCGGCATCTGGTTCAGAGCATCGCCCAGCGATTTCTTCGCAAAGTCCAGATCTGCGCTGGTGATCTCGCTGCCATCGACAGTGGCGAGAACCTTGGCGTCCTGAGCCAGTGCAGGCGCGGCAAGCGCGATGGAAACGAGGGCGGCACCGGCCACAGCGCGGCGGAGGTGTTTGGTAAAGTGCATAAGACGTCCTTCAGTCAGCAATTTGGGTTTGTCCGTTGTGGTGCGGACCATGCCCCGGCTTTGTGCGCAATACAAATGAAGAATGTGTCACTGGCCGGGCCGGGTCAGAAACACCACGTCCTTGCGGATGATCTCGCAGCCAAGGCCCAGTTGGTGCGCCAGACGGGTGAATGTCTCAGGCCGGTAAAACACCACGTGGGTCGGGTCCAGCCGGTAGTGCCAGGTTTCAAACCGGGCGTCATCGGTCTGGAACATGGTCATGACAGCCAGCGTGCCGCCTGGGTTCAGCATGGCAGCGAGCCGCCTGAATTCGTCTGCCGGGTGGTGAAAGTGTTCCGCCGTTTCCGTGCAGGTGATGAAGTCATAGGTTTGCTCCAGCACGCCTGCATCGGCTGCGAAGAACGGGTCATACAGGGCCACCTCGTGCCCGGCCTCGCGAAGCATCGCCGCCAGCGCCGGACCCGGTCCGCACCCATAGTCGAGCCCTTTCGACTGTCGCGGCAAACGGTCCAGCAACGGCTGCGCCAGCCGGGACAGGAACGCCCGGTAGCCGGGGTCATCCACCGCGTTTTCGTGCGTCCCGTAGTGGGCCAGTTCAGCTTCACGGCTCAGGAAGTGTTCAGCGTCGAGAAAGCTCGCCCGGCATGTCTCGCAGCGGTGGTACACCCTGCCCTGCCGGTCGCGCAGCAGCAGGCGCACGTCGTCGCTTTCACACACCGGGCATCGGACATCGCTCATTTAAGCGGCAGGTCTACAGGTTTTCAGGCGCCGATGCACCGTCAGGCATCACGCGCGGCGCAGGCGGCGCATCCAGATCGCGCTGCACTTCAGGCTCAAGCCGCAGGAACGGGTGGGCAACCGGCTCGCGCTGACGCAGCAGCCAGTGGCCCGCCACCTCCAGATAACCGCCGGGATAATGATAATGCGCGTTGCCCTGAAGCGTGCGGTCC
>JAWVYF010000322.1:0-3270 GCA_033722845.1 Anderseniella sp.
CTATGACATGCTCGAGACCGACGAGGGCGTCGATCGCGCCTTCGCCAAGCTCGACTCGATCAAGAACGATATCGTCTGGTGGGAAGCCGGCGCCCAGCCGCCGCAGCTGCTCGCCGACGGTGAAGTCGTCATGACGACCGCCTACAACGGCCGCATCTTCAACGCCGTCGCCGGCGAAGGCAAGCCGTTCGAGATCGTCTGGGACGGCCAGGTCTGGGACGTCGACCTCTGGGTCATCCCGAAGGGTGCACCGAACAAGGACAAGGCCATGGAGTTCCTGAAGTTCTCCACCGCCACCGAGCAGCTTGCTGCGCAGGCATCGTGGATTTCCTACGGTCCGGCCCGCAAGTCCTCCAGTGCCCTTGTTGGCAAGTTCAACGACGGCAAGACCGAGATGGCCACGCACATGCCGACCCATCCGGACAACCTGAAGAACGCCGTCCAGAACGACTTCCTCTGGTGGGCTGACAACCAGGACGCGCTGAACGAGCGCTTCAACGCCTGGCTCGCAAACTAAGGCATATTCCGCCTTGGCCGGATGGGTGTCCGCACCCGTCCGGCAACCTTGATCAATTTTTACAGGCTTGCAGAGGCAGGCCATCGGGGCGGGTGCCAGATACCGGCCCTCACAGGGGCAACACAGGGACACAAGTGCCGACATGACCGACGCCACCATGCAGACAGCGCCATCGGCTCCGATTACCACCAACGACGGCGTGCCTCTCAAACAATCACTGGCCCGCGCCACGCGCCGCCAGCGCTTTCAGGCGCTGATGCTGGTGATGCCACTGCTGCTGTTCCTGCTGATTGCATTCGTTCTGCCGATCGGCGAAATGCTGTTCCGCTCGTTCTACAGCCCCGTAGGTTCCAGTGTGCTGCCCAACTTCTCGAAGGTCATCCAGGAGTGGGACGGCAAGGACCTGCCGCCGGAAGCAACCTTCAAGGCCTTCGTCGAGGACATGAAGCAGGCGCGCCAGAACCGTGAAATCGGCGCGACCGTCGGTAACCTGGCGACCCGCGTGAACTACGAAATCCCCGGCACGCGCGGCCTGTTTACCTCATCTTCGCGGAAGCTGCGCAACCTCAACGAGCCACCCTTCAAGGAGGGCCTGATCGCGCTCGACAAGCGATGGGCGGACCCCTACATCTGGCGCACGCTGCAGCGCGTCGGACAGGACTACACCTTGTCGTTCTACCTGGCCGCGACGGACCGCAAATATGACGAGAACAACAACATCGTCATGGCCGATGAGCTGTACCAGATCTACCTGCCGATCCTGTGGAAGACCTTGTGGCTGTCGGCTCTCATCACCTTCATTTGTTTGCTGATCGCCTATCCGGTTGCGTACCTGCTGGCCACGCTTCCATTGCGAACCTCGAACCTGTTGATGATCATGGTTCTGCTGCCGTTCTGGACCTCGTTGCTGGTGCGTACCACCGCCTGGATCGCGATGCTGCAGAAGGAAGGCGTACTCAACAACATCTTCGTGTTCGCCAACATCATCGACGATGAGAACCGGATCCAGATGATCTACAACCAGACCGGTACGATCATTGCGATGGTGCACATCCTGCTGCCGTTCATGATCCTGCCGCTGTATTCGGTGATGAAGACCATTCCACCCTATTACATGCGCGCAGCCCGTTCGCTGGGGGCCACCGGCACGTACTCGTTCATCAAGGTGTACTTCCCGCAGACCTTGCCGGGCATCGGGGCCGGCACACTGCTCGTGTTCATTCTGGCGCTGGGTTACTACATCACCCCGGCACTGGTGGGCGGCAGCGACGGTCTGCTGATTTCCAACCTGATCGCCGACCACATCCGCAAGACGCTCAACTGGAGCCTTGGCTCGGCACTGGGTGCCATCCTGCTGGTCATCGTTCTGGTGTTCTACTGGATGTACAACAAGCTCATCGGCGTCGATAAGCTGAAGTTCGGTTAAGGGAGAGAAGGCCATGACCATTGCAGGTTTCAATATTTCTCCCGGCTACCTGGCCTGGATCATCGCATGCGCCGTTGCCTTGCTGGTCATGGGCCGCCTGGCACCGGCTGCAGCGTTTGCCCTGATCACGTTTCTGCCGCTGTTCTTCATGAACGAGATGCCGGCCTACTCCACCTGGCAGGAGAAGTTTGGCAGATATGTCTTCCTGTTGATCTGCACCTTGATCTTCATCTTCCTGATCACGCCGGTGCTGGTCATCGTGCCGCTGTCGTTCAACGCCGAGCCCTACTTCAGCTTCACCGACGGCATGCTGGCGTTCGACCCCAAAGCTTACAGCCTGCGCTGGTACGAACAGATCTTCACCTTCGGCATGCAGGCCCCGGAGGCCACAGAAGGCTGGTGGTCGGACATGTGGAACAATTCCACCTGGGTCGGTGCGGCCTGGAACTCGTTCAAGTTCGCGATCCTGGCCACCATTCTGGCAACCTTCTTCGGCACGCTTGCAGCCCTTGGGCTGTCGCGTCCGGAAATGCCGTGGCGCAACGCCATCACCAGCCTGCTGATTTCGCCGATGATCGTGCCGCTGGTGATCACTGCAACCGGCATGTTCTTCTTCTATGCCAAGAAGGACTTCTTCCCGTTCTTCCCCGATGGTCTCATCAACGAAGACGTGGGTATCGTTCTGGCCCATGCCACGCTGGGTGTGCCGTTCGTGATCATTACCGTCACCGCAACGCTGACCGGATTCGACAACTCTCTGATCCGGGCCTCGCGCTCGCTGGGCGCCAACGGTTTCACCACGTTCCGGCGGGTGATCATGCCGCTGATCATGCCGGGCATGATTTCCGGCGCCCTGTTTGCGTTCATCACCTCGCTGGATGAGGTGGTGGCGGTGATCTTCCTGGCCGATGTGACCCAGGTCACCATTCCGCGCCAGATGTTCTCCGGCATCCGCGAGCAGATTTCACCGACCATTCTGGCGGTCGCCAGTGTGCTGGTTGCCATATCGATTGCGCTGCTGACCACGCTGGAACTGCTGCGCCGCCGCTCCGAACGGCTGCGCGGGCTTGCGCCAAGCTGACCGCGCCGGTACCACGCCAATGAAACGTAACAGCATCCGTCCGCGTCTATCCCGCCGGCGGATGCTTGTTGCCGGCAGCGCCACCGCTGCAGCGGGCATGGGCGCGCTCAACCTGGCAGGCCCGGTTGCTGCACAGGCCGGTGGCGAGGTGGACCTGATCCTCGTGCTGGCGGTTGACTGTTCCTATTCGGTCGACTCGCGCGAATTCCGCCTGCAGATGGATGGTATCGGCCACGCCTTCCAGCA
>JAWVYF010000323.1:0-3236 GCA_033722845.1 Anderseniella sp.
GCCGACATCGAGGTGCTGGAAGGCCTGGAGCCGGTGCGCCGCCGGCCCGGCATGTACATTGGCGGCACCGACGAGAAGGCGCTGCATCACCTGTTTGCCGAAGTGATCGACAATTCGATGGACGAGGCGGTGGCCGGCCACGCGACCTTCATCGAGGTGGACTATGAAGCCAACGGCTACCTGTCGGTGTCGGACAATGGCCGCGGCATCCCCATCGACCCGCACCCGAAGTTCACGGACAAGTCCGCGCTGGAGGTGATCCTCACCACGCTGCACGCGGGCGGCAAGTTCGATAGCAAGGTGTACGAGACATCCGGCGGCCTGCACGGCGTGGGCGTGTCGGTGGTGAACGCGCTGGCCGAACACCTTGAGGTGGAGGTTGCGCGCAACCAGACGCTCTACCGGCAGGAATATTCGCGCGGCCTTCCGCAAACGAAGCTGACCAACGAAGGCAAGATCCATAACCGGCGCGGCACGCGGGTGCGGTTCAAGCCGGACGAGCAGATTTTCGGCAAGGGCGCCAAGTTCAAGCCCGCCCGGCTGTTCAAGATGGCGCGCTCGAAGGCGTATCTGTTTGGGGGCGTGGAAATCCGCTGGTCGGTGGACCCGGTGCACCTGGCCGACAAGGACGACACGCCGCAAAAGGCGGTGCTGCACTTCCCCGGCGGCTTGAAGGATTATCTCGACGAGGCGATCCAGGGCCGCCCGCGCGTGGCCGATGAAATCTTTGCCGGCAACGTGAAGAAGGAAGGCGGCCACGGCTCGGTCGAATGGGCGGTGGCGTGGTTCGGCGGGGCGGAAGGCTTCGTCAACTCCTACTGCAACACGGTGCCGACGCCCGAAGGCGGCACGCACGAGCAGGGCCTGCGGCTGGCGCTGGCACGCTCGCTGAAGACCTATGCCGAGCTGTCCGGCAAGAAGCGCGGGAGCATGATCACCACCGATGACGTGATGGGCTCTGCCGGCATCATGCTGTCGGTGTTCATCCGCGAGCCGGAGTTTCAGGGCCAGACGAAAGAGAAGCTCGCCACCATCGAGGCCTCGCGCATTGTCGACAAGGCGGTGTCGGACCATTTCGACCACTGGCTGACCGGCCATCCGGCGCAGGCCGACAAGCTGCTGGACTGGGTGATCGAGCGCGCCGAAGAGCGCCTGCGCCGCCGCGCCGAGCGCGAGGTGGGCCGCAAGACGGCGGTGCGCAAGCTGCGCCTGCCGGGCAAGCTGGCCGATTGTTCGTCGTCCGGCCGGGAAGGCTCGGAGCTGTTCATCGTTGAGGGGGACTCGGCTGGCGGCTCGGCTAAGCAGGCCCGCAACCGCAACAACCAGGCGGTGCTGCCGCTGCGGGGCAAGATCCTCAACGTGGCCTCGGCCACCCGCGACAAGCTGAACGCCAACCAGCAGCTGACCGACCTGCTGCAGGCACTGGGCTGCGGCACGGGCGACAAGTACCGCGAGGACGACCTGCGCTACGAGAAGGTCATCATCATGACCGACGCCGACGTGGACGGCGCGCACATCTGCTCGCTGCTGATCACCTTCTTCTACCGGTTGATGCCGCGCATGATCGAGGAGGGGCACCTGTACCTCGCCGTGCCGCCGCTCTATCGCATCGTGCAGGGCACGCGCTCGGCCTATGCCCGCGACGACGCCCACAAGGATGAACTGCTGGAGACAGAGTTTACGGGCCGTGGCAAGATCGAGATTTCGCGCTTCAAGGGTCTGGGTGAAATGCTGCCGGCGCAGCTGAAAGAGACCACCATGAACCCGGCCAACCGCACGCTGCTGCAGGTGCAGATGGACGCAGAAGACGGCAAGCTGACGGCGAAGGTCGTGCAGCAGCTGATGGGCAACAAGCCGGAAGAGCGCTTCAACTTCATCACCGACCGGGCGCAGTTCGTCGATGTTGATGAGCTGGATGTTTAGCCCGCAGTTGAGAATTTTGCACCGTCAGACTTCATGACATTCTGGTGACAGATGTTCGCAACAGGCGTAGGCTCGTCACCATCCACGGGTGTCTGGGTCAACGGCCCGTGCAGAGCATACGGAGTGTCTTGGCATGGGGCTGCCGGGGCGTTTTGGACTGGTACGCAGAGCTGATGGCGTCGAGTGGCCGACGTGGGCTGTGCTTGTTTCCTGCTACACGATCTGGTTTGCGAGCCTTGCCTGGCATGAGGCGCTGGGCGTCTGGTTCATGCTGCCCGCAGCCCTCATGGTGACGCTGCATTCATCGCTGCAGCACGAGGCCTTGCATGGCCACCCGACGCGGTCAGCCGCGCTCAACGAGGCGCTGGTGTTTCCCGCACTCGGGCTGTTCGTGCCGTATCGCAGTTTCCGCGAAACGCATCTGCGCCATCACAACGATGCCAACCTGACCGACCCCCATGACGATCCGGAAAGCTGGTATCTGCCGCTGCCTGAATGGAACCGGGCAGGTAGCGTGCGCCGCAGGTTGCTCAACTTCAACAATACGCTGGCTGGCCGGTTTCTGCTTGGTCCGGCACTGGGCATCGCCGGGTTCTGGGCCAGCGAATGGCGGCGGGTGAGGGCGCGGGACCGGGCAACGCGGCGTGCCTGGGCGGCGCACCTGGCAGGCGTGGTGCCGGTGCTGGGTGCGGTGGCGTGGGCCGGTGTGCCGGTGTGGCAGTATCTGGTGGTGGCTTACCTTGGCATGTCGGTGCTGATGATCCGCACCTTCATTGAACACCGCGCGGCGGAGACCACGCCTGAGCGCACCGCCGTTGTGGAAGCCGGGCCGGTGATGCGCCTGCTGTTTCTCAACAACAACTATCATGCGGTGCACCACAACCACGCGAACCTCGCCTGGTACCGGCTGCCCGCGGCGTGGCAGGCCGAGCGGGACCGCACGCTTCAGGGCAACGCGCATTATCATTATCCCGGCGGTTATCTGCAGGTGGCGCGCCACTGGCTGCTGCGTCAGCGCGAACCGGTTGCCCACCCGTTCCTGCGGCTTGAGCCTGAAGAGCAGCGCGATCTGGATGCGCCGCCTGCGCCGCGTGTGATGCCTGACGGTGCATCGGCACCTGAAAACCTGTAGACCTGCCGCTGTCATGAGCGATGTCCGATGCCCGGTTTGTGAAAGCGACGACGTGCGCCTGCTGCTGCGCGACCGGCAGGGCAGGGTGTATCACCGCTGCGAGACATGCCGGGCGAGCTTCCTCGACGCGGCATGTTATCTGAGCCGTGAGGCTGAACTGGCCCACTACGGGACGCACGAA
>JAWVYF010000324.1:0-3219 GCA_033722845.1 Anderseniella sp.
AAGTTGAGGATCATGCCCAGCGCATGGCTGCCCGTGTGAATGGCAAGATAGCGCTGCCCGGGCGGGCGGCGGGTGAGGTATTTGCCAAGCGCGAGCACCGAGGGCGATGTCACCGCGCCGTCACGTAGCAGCGCCAGCAGCAGCATGAAGGCTGCAAGGAATGTTGCCTGACCAAGCCCGCGCTGCATCAGCTCCCACGGCGCGTCTGAGAGGACAAAAGCAGCAAGTGTTGCCGCTGCAGCAAGTGCCAGCAAATAGCGCTCGCGCAAGCCCAGCCTGGCCTGACCCACCAGCACAAACACCACCAGCAAAGCACCGGCCACCAGTCCCGCCCAGCGCATGTGCAGGTGAAGCTCGGCCAGTTCAAACAGCGCAACGCCGATCAGGCAGGCTGCAACCATCAGGTCCAGCGGCCTGACGGGGCGGGCAGGTGCGGATGTTGTATTTGGGTTGGTCCCGGCGCTCATGGCGAGACCTTATAGCTCACCTGGCGCGGTTCAGCGTTGCGAAATCTGCCAGTCGGGGTTGATCCAGGGTTGCAGGTTCGAGGCGGGCAACGGGTCGCGGCCGAGAATGATGTCAGAAGCCTTCTCGCCCACCATCAGGGCAGGACCATTGAGGTTGCCGTTGGTGATGGAGGGGAACACTGACGTGTCGGCCACGCGAATGCCTTCCAGCCCGATGACCTTGAGATCCGGGTCGACCACCGCTTGCGGGTCGGAGCCTGCGCCCATGCGGCATGTGCCACAGGGGTGATAAGCGCTTTCGGCGTGCTGGCGGATGAACTCGTCGATGGCGTCGTCGCTGGTCACGTCATCGCCCGGCTGGATTTCGCTGCCGGCATACTTGCGCATGGCCGGCTGGTCGATGATCTCGCGGGTCAGGCGGATGCAGCGGCGGAACTCCTGCCAGTCTTCTTCGTGGGACATGTAGTTGAAGTTCAGCTTTGGCGCCTGCTTCGGGTTGGGCGAAGCCGGTTTGACGGTGCCGCGCGACTTGGACCGCATTGGACCCACGTGAACCTGGAATCCGTGGCCGCTTGTTGCCGGCTTGCCGTTATAGGCAATGGCACCGGGCAGGAAGTGGTACTGGATGTCCGGGTATTCGATGCCGGCGCGCGAGCGGATAAAACCGGCGCTTTCGAAGTGGTTGGTGGCGCCAAGGCCGGATTTGAACAACAGCCATTGCAGCCCGATCAGTCCCTTCGACAGCCAGTCGAGCTTGTTGTTGAGCGTGACGGGAAGCAGTGAGTGCAGCTGGAAGTAAACCTCCAGATGATCCATCAGGTTCTTGCCGACGCCGGGCAGGCTGTGACGCGGTTCGATGCCGGCGGCCTTTAGCTCGTTCGCATCGCCGATGCCGGACAGTTGCAGCAGGTGCGGCGAGTTGAAGGCGCTGGCTGCCAGAATGACCTCGCGGTTGGCCGTGACCCGGTGCAGCTTGCCTCCGCGCACATATTCCACCCCGGTTACGCGCCGGCCATCCATGATCAGGCGCTGGGCGCGCGCGCGAGTGATCAGCCGCAGGTTGAGCCGGTTCAGCGCCGGCTTGAGGTAGGCATTGGCGGCGGACCAGCGCTGGCCTTTCCAGACCGTCATTTCCATCGGGCCGAAGCCTTCCTGCTGACGGCCGTTATAGTCGTCGGTGCGCGGGTATCCGGCCTGTTGGGCTGCTTTCACGAAGGCTTCGTACAACGGGTTGGCGCGCCGGCCGCGGGTGATGTGAAGCGGCCCGTCAGTGCCACGCCATCCAGCCTCGCCGCCGTGCGAGGTTTCCATGCGTTTGAAGTAGGGCAGAACGTCGGCGAACGACCAGCCGCGCGCCCCCATTTCGGACCAGGTGTCGAAGTCGCGGGCGTGGCCGCGCACATACACCATGCCGTTGATCGACGACGACCCGCCAACCACCTTGCCTCGCGGTGCGGTGATGCGGCGGTTGTTGAGATGCGGTTCAGGTTCCGACAGGTAGCCCCAGTTGTAGGTCTTGGTGTTGAGCGGAATCGACAGTGCAGACGGCATCTGGATCAGCGGACCGGCATCCGAGCCGCCATATTCCAGCACCAGCACGGTATGCTTGCCATTTTCGCTGAGCCGGTTGGCCAGCACCGATCCGGCTGACCCGGACCCCACGATCACATAATCATAGGCCTCGCCCGGCATGAGGTGGTTCGGTCTCATGAGCGTGGCCCCGTCTGCGTGTCGATATAGTCTTCTATAAGCTTGAGTGCCTGGGCCCGGTTGCCGGTGTCATCGGTCAGCGCGGCGCGCAGCCAGACCCCGTCAATCAGCGCTGCAATGCCGGTTGCCAGCTGTTCAGCCGTTTCAGGTTCATGCAAGCTGAGCAGCGCATGTTTCAGGTTTGCGTGCAGACGCGCATGATAGATGCGCAGCAGGCGGCTCAAATCTTGCGAGTGCCGCGCTGCGCCATACAGGGCGAGCCAGGCGGTCATCACCTGGCCGGAATACTGAACCGGTGCGAAATTGGCTTCCACGATGGCGCTCAACCGGGCGCGTGGTGTGGCGGCGGCAGCCAGCCTGTCCACCATGTCACTGCGCAGTTCGGCCAGCAGATGGCGCATGGTCGCGAACAACAGATCGTCCTTGCCGTTGAAGTAGTGGTGCACGATGCCCGGCGACACCCCGGCACGGGCAGCAATGCGGGCAACCGTGGTTTCCGCATAGCCGTGGTCATGCAGCGAGCTGATGGCCGCTGCGATGAGCTGGGTTCTGCGTACTGGTCCCATGCCGACTTTTGGCATTGATGCGTGCTCCGTGCGCTACTTGAGTGCGGGCAGAATATTTTTTTTGATTGGTTAGTCAATTAAAAACAAGTATCACAGGGTCCGGTTGACTTCAAAGGCCCGTGAGCCGCACATTGCGACATCCTCAAGGATCGGCCACGCGAGGCCATTTCGCAGGCTTTACGCAGAAAAACAGGGAGTATTGAGCATGAAAAAACTGATGTTGAGCGGCGTTGCAGGTGCCGTGCTGATGGCGTTCGCAGCTGTTCCGGCGCAGGCAGCCGATGGCGAGGCTTGCAAGACAGTACGGTTTTCCGATGTGGGCTGGACCGACATCACCGCCACCACGGCCGTGACCACTTTCCTGCTCAAGGCGCTGGGTTACGAGACCGACATCAAGGTGCTGTCCGTGCCGGTCACCTACCAGTCGCTCGCCAACAAGGACATTGACGTATTCCTCGGCAACTGGATGCCGACCA
>JAWVYF010000325.1:0-3209 GCA_033722845.1 Anderseniella sp.
AGCAGATCCAGAAGCAGGCCGGGCGCTGGCATGAGCGCGTAATTGGCCTGGATACCGATGGCGGTCTGACATTCGGCGTGGCGGCCGACGCGGTGCCCGATGCGCTGGTGCCGGCGTGGGCGAAAGACGCAGACGAAGGCGCGATCGCGGAACTGTCGCCTGCACGTGAGGCGGCTGCCACGGAGATTGGCCGGCGTATCACGCAAACCATGGGCGCTGCCTTGATAATCGATTACGGCCATACCCATTCAGGCGTTGGCGATACATTGCAGGCCATTGCCAGACACCAGTTTGCCGATGTGCTGGCCCGGCCCGGCGAGGCAGACATTACCAGCCACGTGGACTTTGAGGCGCTGTCGGTTGCGATCACGGCGGAGGGGGCCAAGGCGTATGGACCCGTCACGCAAGGCGAGTTTCTGGTCAAGATGGGCCTTCGCGAACGCGAGGAGATGTTGCGCAAGCGTGCCGATGCCCGTGCCCGCATTCGTCTCAGCAAGGGGGCGCAGCGTCTGGTGGCCGGCAACCAGATGGGCCAGTTGTTCAAGGTGCTGGCTGTCACGCACCCGGACATGCCCAAGCCTGCACCGTTCAACGTTGATGCGGAGGGCCCGGCATGATCGAGGCATCCGGTCTTTCGTCGATTGGTGGTATCCGGCACGGCTTCTTCACCCGCGAGGGCGGGTTTTCGTCCGGGCTTTATGCTTCGCTCAATACCGGACTTGGTTCGGATGACGACCGGGAAACGGTGAAGCGCAACCGGGCGAAGATCTGCAACACGCTCGGCGTGTCCACGCTGGTGACGCCGCATCAGGTGCATTCGCCCGATGCGGTGATCGTGCGTGACCCATGGGACCATGACGCGCCGGGCAACGTGCCGCGCGCCGATGCGGTGGTGACCGACAGGACAGGGTTCGCGGTCGCGGTCAACACGGCGGACTGCACGCCGGTGCTGTTTGCGTCTGGCGATGGCAAGGTGGTGGGGGCAGCCCACGCAGGCTGGAAGGGGGCAATTGGTGGTGTGCTGGCCTCGACGGTTGAGCGGATGCGTGAGCTCGGCGCAACAGACATTCATGCCGCCATCGGCCCGACCATCAGCCAGGCGAACTATGAAGTCGGTCCGGAGTTTCAGGCGCAGTTTGTAGAGCGCGAGGCGGGCGATGCGCGGTTCTTTGTGCCGTCAGTGAAGGCGGGGCATTTCATGTTCGACCTGCCCGGTTTCGTGCGCGCCCAGCTGGAGCCGCTGGGCCTGGCCTCCGTCGAAGACCTGGGGCTTTGCACCTATGCGGACGAGCAGCGCTTCTTCAGCTATCGTCGCACCACGCACCGCAGCGAACCCGACTATGGCCGCCAGCTGTCGGCCATCTGCATCACGCCTTGAGGAGACGGCACCATGGCACTGCACTTTGAACTGAAGGAATACAAGGCACGGCAGAAGAAGGTCATCAAGGAGCTGGAGGCGCGCGGTCTCGATGGCATCCTGATGTTCCAGCAGGAGTCGATGTACTACCTGACCGGCTATGACACGTTCGGGTTCTGCTTCTTCCAGTGCCTCTATCTCGGTTGCGATGGAAAGCTGGCGCTGCTGACCCGTTCGGCGGACCTTCGCCAGGCGCAGCACACCTCAATGATCGAGGACATCCGCATCTGGACTGATGAGGCAGGCGCCAAGCCCGCCGCGCAGCTGAAAGACATGCTGGCGAGCCTTGGGGCCAAGGGCCGGAAGCTGGGCGTCGAGAACGAGTCTTATGGGCTGGTGCATTCGAACGGTCTGGCTCTTGATGCCGAGATGAAAGGCTTCTGCAAGCTTGAGGATGCCTCCCGGCTGGTGGATGCCATAAGGGCAGTGAAGTCCGAGGCCGAACTGAAATATGTGCGAAAGGCCGGCAGGCTGGGAGATGCGGCGCTGAAGGCGGCCATCGAGGCCACTCATGCCGGTGCAGACGAAGGCGACATTCTGGCTGCGCAGCACAACGCCATCTTCTCCCGCGGTGGCGACTATCCGGCCAACGAGTTCATCATCGGGTCGGGCAAGGACGCGCTGTTGTGCCGATACAAGTCGGGACGGCGCAAGCTGTCGAAGCGTGACCAGCTGACGCTCGAGTTTGCCGGGGTGTATCGGCATTACCACGCGGCGTTCATGCGCACGCTTGTTGTCGGCGAGCCGAAGAAGCAGCACGTGAAGATGCATGATGCGGCGGTGGCCGCGCTGAAGGCTTGTGAGGAGCAGCTCCGGCCCGGCAAGACGGCGGGCGATGTGTTCGACGCCCACGCCCGCACCGTTGATGAGCATGGTCTTCAGCATGCGCGGCTCAATGCCTGCGGCTATTCGCTGGGGGCCAAGTTCACGCCGAGCTGGATGGACACGCCGATGTTCTATCACGGCAACCCGTTCAAGATCCGGCAGAACATGGTGTTCTTCGCACACATGATCCTGATGGACTCGACCACCGGAACGGCCATGACGCTGGCGCGGACTTACATCACCACCAAGGGCGCACCGGAGCCGGTGTCGAAATATCCCCTCAAGCTGATCTGCCGTTAGTCCGATCTCACACTTGCGGCGCAAGAGGCGATTGAGGCACATTGGTTTCGGGATCGCAGGGGCAGATGCGGGCACGACCGTGAGACCATTGGCTTCGACATGTGAATTGGCAGGCATCGCGCTGTCGCCCTGGCGGCTGGTGCGTGGCCTTGCGTTGACGCTGGTGGTCTTGGTGCTGGCAGCGTGTGCCGGCAGCAGTGGTGATGGACCGTCCAACTTCGGCAAGTCCGGGTTAAGCGGTGGCGGCAGCAAGGGCAAGATCCCGCCGCCTATCGCGCTGATTGCCATGAACGGTGTGCCGTCATCAAAGGCTGGTGTGCGGGCCGATGCGCTGGCAGAAGCCGCAGGCTCGCGCGACATCGCGATCGTCCAGGGCAACTTCTCCGATGGCTACCAGATGTCCGGCGTGTTTGAGCCGGTAAACGAAGGCGGCGGCGTGCGGCTGATCTATCGCTGGACGTTGACGGGCAATGCCGGGGCGGTGCTGCACACTATCAATGGCCAGGAGCTTGTGGCCAATACGGGTGGTGACCCGTGGAGCGGCGTCGATGATACCGTGATCAAGCGGATTGCCTCGATCACGGCTGAGAACCTGGCGACGAAGCTGGCTCAAATGGGTTTCCGGGTGCGGCAGGCCGGCGTGCTGCCGCCATCGCATACGTTTGCG
>JAWVYF010000326.1:0-3205 GCA_033722845.1 Anderseniella sp.
AGCAACTGGTGCCGGATGCCGTGGCGAAGATCGCCATTCCGGACATTCCGTTTGCAATCATTGCAGGCGGAAAGGGCGATGAGGCGGGCTTCAATCCGCTGCTGCCCGGCGATGACGACGGCACCGTGAGCGTTGCCGAAACCCGGCTTGAAGGGGCGAAGGCCTTCATGGTTTTACCGCGTCTTCACGGAATTATCGCAAGATCACCGCTTATCGAACCCCACGTTTTGAGCTTTCTCAAATCAGGCAAATTCTGATCCTGATTGCACCGGAGACCTGACCCGATGGACCGCACGCAATTCGACCTGCTCAAGACGAAGCGCTTCCTGCCGTTGTTCGTGACGCAGGCGCTCGGAGCGCTGAACGACAACGTGTTCAAGAACGCCATGGCCATCCTGATGGTCTACAAGCTGGCTGAGGCCGGGGGCTACGACAAGGCGGTGCTGGCAACGGCAGCGGGTGGGGTGTTCATCCTTCCATTCTTCCTGTTCTCGGCAACGGCGGGTCAGCTGGCCGACAAGTATGACAAGGCCATGCTGATCCGGAACATCAAGCTGGCCGAAATCCTGATCATGGCGCTGGGCGCTGCCGCGCTGTTCGCCGGTCAGATCGTGCTGCTGTTCGTCGTGCTGTTCCTGATGGGCATGCAGTCGACCTTCTTCGGGCCGCTGAAATACTCAATCCTGCCGGTGCACCTCAATGAAGGCGAACTTATCGGTGCCAACTCGCTGGTCGAGGCCGGGACGTTCCTGGCCATCCTTGCAGGCACCATTGCCGGTGGCCTTCTGATCCTCACCACGTATGGCGTCGAGGTGGTTTCGGTGCTGGTGCTGGCGTTGGCAGCGGCCGGCTATGCCGCAAGCCTCGCCATTCCTTCAGCGCCTGCGCCGTCGCCATCGCTCACCGTCAACTGGAACGTGGCCGGTGAGAGCTGGCGCATGGTGTCGAAGGCGTTCTCGCAGCGCTTTTCGGCGCTGACCATTCTCGGCATTTCGTGGTTCTGGCTGGTTGGCGCGACGTTCCTGTCGCTGTTCCCGGCCATCGTCAACGACATCCTGAAAGGTGACGAGACGGTCGTCACGCTGTTCCTCGTGCTGTTCACCGTGGGCGTGGCGATCGGCTCGATGCTGTGCAACAGGCTGCTGAAGGGCGAAGTGACAGCGATCTATGCCCCGTTCGGCGCGCTGGGCATTACCGTGTTCGTGGCCGACTTTGCCTGGAGCCTGACGAGCTACCAGCCACCTGTATCCACAAACGCGGGCGCGTTGATCGGTGGCTTCACCTTCATGGGGGAACTGTCCAACTGGCGCATGATGGTAGACCTCGTCGGCGTGGCCATGTGCGGTGGCATCTTCATCGTGCCGCTCTATGCCATCCTCCAGGCCCGCTCCGACGAGGCGGATCGCTCGCGCACCATCGCGGCAAACAACATCGTCAATGCGTTCTTCATGACCGCAGGTGCGGGCATCGTTGCAGCCCTGATCGGGGCAGGCTTCGGTATTCCGGCCATCCTGCTGGTGATTGCCGGGCTCAACCTGATCGTGGCGCTGTACGTGACCAGGCTGTTGCCGGATGCCATCATCAAGACGTTTCTGGTTGCCGTGCTGAAGCTGTTGTTCCGCGTCGAGGTGAAGGGGCTGGAGCACTATGCAAAGGCCGGCGACCGGGCGGTGATCGTGGTCAATCACGTCTCCTTCCTCGACCCTGTGCTGCTGGCCGCCTTCCTGCCGGTGAAGCCGCTGTTTGCGGTCAACACCCACATTGCGCAGGCCTGGTGGGTGGCGCCGTTCCTGCGGCTGGTCGATGCCTTCCCGATGGATCCGACCAACCCGATGGCCGCCAAGGCGCTGGTGCGCGAGGTGAAGAAGGACAAGCATTGCGTGATCTTCCCCGAAGGCCGCATCACGGTCACGGGTGCGCTGATGAAGGTGTTCGATGGTCCCGCGATGATTGCCGATCAGGCCGGCGCCATGCTGGTGCCGGTGCGCATCGACGGGGCGCAGTACACCATGTTCTCGAGGCTGAAGGGCAAGGTGCGCCGCCGCTGGTTTCCGAAGATCACGCTGACCGTGCTGCCGCCGCGCAAGCTGTCCGTGCCGGAAGATGCCGTTGGCAAGACGCGCCGCCGGCTGGCCGGTCAGGAGCTTTATGACGTGATGAGCGACATGGTGTTCGAAACCTGTGATCGCCGCCGCTCGCTGTTCGACGCGCTGCTGGACGCGCGCGCTGCCCATGGTGGCAGTCATGCGGTAATCGAGGACGTAGAGCGTTCACCGCTGAGCTATGACAAGCTGGTGCTGGGCGCGCGCATCATGGGCCGCAAGCTGGCCGCAAGGACCCGCCGGGGCGAGCGGGTCGGCGTCATGGTGCCAAACTCGATGGGCGCGGTGGTGACGTTCTTCGCGCTGCAGTCGGAAGGCCGCGTGCCGGCCATGCTCAACTTCTCCACCGGCATCTCCAACATGCTGGCGGCGATCAGGGCGGCTGAAATCAGGACGGTGCTGACCTCGCGCCGCTTCGTCGAAATGGCGAAGCTGGACGACGTGATCACGGCATTCAACGATCACGTCGAGGTCATCTACCTGGAAGACATAAAGGCGTCGGTTTCAGGGCTCGACAAGCTGCGCGGCATCCTGAGCCAGCCGTTTGCCGATGCGGTGCACTCACATGCCGGCATCAATCCGGACGAGCCTGCCGTGGTGCTGTTCACCTCCGGCTCCGAAGGCACGCCGAAGGGCGTGGTGCTGAGCCATGCCAACCTGCTGGCCAACTGCTACCAGCTGTCGTCGCGGGTGGATTTCAACCCGCAGGACATCGTGTTCAATGCCCTGCCGGTGTTCCACTCGTTCGGCCTGACCGGCGGCACCTTGCTTCCCGTTCTGAGCGGCGTGAAGGCGTTCATGTATCCGTCGCCGCTGCATTATCGCATCGTGCCGGCGCTGGTCTACGACACCAATGCCACGATCATGTTCGGCACAGATACGTTCCTGGCGGGCTATGCGCGCTCTTCCGATCCGTATGACTTCTATTCGGTGCGTTACGTGTTTGCCGGTGCGGAGAAGGTCAAGGACGAGACCCGCAGGGTCTGGGCAGACAAGTTTGGCATCCGCATTTTCGAAGGTTATGGCGCGACCGAAACATCACCCGCCATCGCCACCAACACGGCCCAGCACTTCAAGGCCGGTTCGGTGGGCCGCTTCCTGCC
>JAWVYF010000327.1:0-3202 GCA_033722845.1 Anderseniella sp.
AAGTACGGCCTACCTGTGGCTTGCAGCAACGCCTGCGGTTGCAGCGTTGCTGGCCCGCAGCCTGGAAGCCCCATATCCGCAGGCTGTTGTCGAGAATGTCCAACCTGCAGACACGATCGTGGTTCTGGGGGGCATGATGAATCCGGCCAAGGGCACCTCCGTCTATCCTGACCTCGACATGGCGGCAGACCGGTTGGTTTACGCTGCACGCCTTTACCGGGCTGGCAAATCCGGCCGGATCATCGTCACCGGCGGACGATTGTTTTCAGGTTCTGCGGTGCCAAGTGAAGCTGAACTGGTCAAGCAGCAATTGTTGCTTCTGGGTGTGCCCGAGGCTGCCATCCTGCTCGAGACCAAGGCTCGCAACACCCGCGAGAACGGCCTGTTTGCCCGGGAACTCCTGCAGGAATTGGGGGCAGGCAAGGTACTGCTGGTTACGTCGGCGTGGCACATGAGGCGGTCTGAGGCGGTGTTTGGCAAGCTTGGCATCGACGTCATTCCTGCGGCCGCGGACAGTTTTATTCCGCAGCTGTCCAGTGGGTTTCCGTTTGGCTGGTTGCCGGATGTCGATGCCATGGTCGTCTCGACCCGCTGCATCAAGGAATGGATCGGCTTGGGTGTCTATCGCCTTCGGGGCTGGATCTGATCATGGAAGTGCTCAGGTTGTTGCGCAGCTATGCCCGTGCGGTCTGGCAACACCGTCCCGGACTTGTCGCCATGTCGGGCGGGCTGATGCTTGCCAGAAGCCTGACTGAAGGGGCAGGGTTGCTTCTCATCGTTCCACTTCTGGCGATTGCAGGCTTTGCGACAGGTGAGCCCGGAACGGCAATGGCTGACAGGTTGCCGGCTTTTTTGTCGGAGCTGGCGTCCAGCCTTTCACTTGGTATGGTCCTGGCACTCTTTCTCGTGGTTGTCTTCGTCAGGGCGCTGATCGGATTTGTGCAGCATCTGGTGGCCTCGGCCCTGCAGGTGAACTTCCTGCATCACACGAGGATGAACATCTATACCACCGTGATGTCTGCAAGCTGGCCATGGCTGGCGCTGCAGGATGGTTCGCGCATAAACCACTCTCTCAGCCTGCATGCTGAGCAGTCGGCCTATGGCATCAGTGTCATGGCGCGGATTCTGTCTGCGACACTGCTTGCCATCATCAGTATTGCCGTCGCCCTCGCGATCGAGCCGGTGCTGACAATGGTCATCATCGGGCTGGGGCTGGTGGTTGCGGCTTTGGTGCTGTTACTGGACTTGCGGCTCTACCGGTTGGCCGGGCGCAATTCGGCCCAGCTGGAGGAACTGTTCGCAGCTTTCGGGCGCGAGCTCGATGACATCAAGGCGGCAAAGGTGGCCAGCGGGTCAGGAAAAGAGGCGGCCCGGTTTGAAGGCCTTGCCGGGCGCTATCGCGATACGGGAATGAACAGGCACCGCATGACGGCGAGGATCAGTCTGTTCCACGAAATAGTTGCCGCCATCTTGCTGGTTGGCCTGGTGTGGGTTGCAACCAGACAGGCCTCACTCCTGACAATCGGACCCGTGGCTGTTGCCCTCATATTCGTGCGGCTGTTCCCTGCGATGCGCAGCCTGCAATCATCGCTACGCGACCTTCTGGTCATCCTGCCTGCGTGGGGCAGGCTTTCAGACGTCGTTGCACAGGCTGCCCGGCACCGTGACCCGTCGGCATCCGGTGCCGGTCAGGTGCCAGAGTTTGGATCGGCCATAGAGCTGAGCAAAGTCGACTATGCCTATCCGGGCAATGGCGAAGCTGTGCTGCGTGATGTCGACCTCAACATCAGACAGGGCACGGCGACGGTCATCCTCGGCTTGTCTGGGGCTGGAAAGACCACCTTGCTGGACATCATTTCCGGGCTGCTTGTGCCTGATGCCGGCGCCGTAACTGTCGATGGCAAGCCGCTTGATGACAGCAACAGGCTGGCCTGGTGCAGTTCGGTGGCCTACGTGGTGCAGGATGCCCAGTTGGGCAATGGGACCGTCCGGCAGAACATTACCCGGTTCGCGCGGGACACGATGGCAGATGAAGCAATCTGGGAAGCGCTTCGGCTGGCGGGCGCCGATGCCATTGTCAGGTCCTTGCCAGATGGACTGGAGCAGCAGGTTGGCGACAGGGGGCAGCGCCTGTCGCGCGGTCAGCGTCAGCGGATTGCCCTGGCGCGGGCATTGGTCACACGTCCAAAACTGTTGATCCTCGATGAAGCAACCAGTGCCCTCAACCCGAGGGATGAAGACGCGGTTGCCAACAATCTGCGCAACCTGCTGCCAGACATGACGTTGATCATGGTCGCGCACAAACTAGGCAGTCTTGGCTGGGCAGAGCAGTTCTATCAGCTTGAGGACGGCCGCTTGCGGCACGTCGACAAGGAGGATGCCATGCAGCCACCGGCCACAAAGCGCACAAGACGGCGCAAGGAACAGGTGCGATGAGTGGCATCGGTGGCCTGGCATGGCTTGATGGCAGAAAGGACTTCGATGATCTGGCGCTGCTTCATCGGTTTGCCTCGGCTTTGCGGCCGTACGGTGCGACGCGTCAGGAGACTCTCGTCTCTCAGGCTTGCGGGCTTGTTTATGCCCATTGCGCGGGCAGCTGCATTCATGACCAGGCTGCAGCCCCGGCGACTTCTGCAGATGGCCGCTTCCGGCTGGTTTTTGACGGGCGGCTGGATTATCGCGAAGAGTTGGTCGAGCAACTCGGCCTGACGCCGGATGCCCTGGAGTGGACCGACGCACGGCTGGCGGCTGAGAGCTGGTCCAGATGGGCAGATGACGCTCCCCGGCACTGGTATGGCGAATTTGCAGTCATCGTGTGGGATGGCGAGCAAAACCAATTGTTTCTGGTCAGGGACTATCTTGGCATGCGGTCGCTGTCATGGCATCGGCGGGATGACGGGCTGATTGTTGCCTGCACCTCGCCCAAGCCGATGTTCAGCATTGATGGTGTGCCTCGCGAGGCCGATGAACAAAAGATCGCCGATCAGCTGCTGCAGATGTTTCATGATGGCGGCCGCAGTTTCTATCGCGATATTCAACGGGTCCGTCCAGCCACGGTGATGCGTTTTGATGCTTCAGGGCACCACGAGCGCCAGTATTGGTCCATTGATGATCTGGCCATGCGGCCGGCGCCTCGTGACACACAAGAGCTGGTGAACCAGGCACGCAGCCTGTTTGCCGGTGCGATCAGGCAGTGCCTGCG
>JAWVYF010000328.1:0-3187 GCA_033722845.1 Anderseniella sp.
AGAACACGCAATATCCTTGCTGCTACTGCACTGACACTTGCCACCATGACGACGGCAGCCATTGCCGACAGCAAGGGTGCCGTAACCGTATTCTATGAACTGCTGAGCAACCCCGGTTCGAAGGAGCACGCTGCAGCTTTCACCGCCACAACGTCTGAAAACTGGGAAAGCGTCGGCAACTACTCAGGCAAGAACAAGACGCGCGACGCCTTCCTCGGGCAGATGGGCGGTTTTGCCAAGCTCATCCCTGATCTCAACTGGTCGATTCAAGCGATGCACCAGGACGGAAACTTTGTCACGGTGCGCAGCCGCGCCACAGGCACACCTGCCGGCCCGTTCTTTGGCGTTGACGGAGAGGGGCGTAGTTTCGACATCATGACCATCGATGTGCACGAACTTGAGGATGGCAAGATCATCCGGACATATCATGTCGAGGACTGGGCAGGTGCACTGCGCCAACTGTCGGGCAAGTAGCCCGTTTGCCTCCTGCATAATGACGATTGGCAGTGTCCCCGGTTACTCACCGGGGACCATTTCGCCTGATTGCGCCGCGATCAATCCGTGCCGTAGTGCAGGTGGGCGCGCAGTTCAGGGATATAGTTCTCGTAGCGGCGCGCGATGCAGCCTTCATTGTAGCCACAGGCATTGCGCCGGGCGATCCAGCGGCGGTGCGTGCGCTTGATCCGGCGGCCAAGGGCGGGGTCTTCATATTTCACCCACTGCGAATTGATCACCCGGTAGTAGGTGCGCGACATGCGCCGGTCGAGCGACGACAGGTAACTTGAATCGCAAATGGCGATCTCGACTGCCAGCTTGGCATAGCGGCAGTTGAAGGCCGGGCCTTCGGCAGAGGCCGGGCCGGTCATGGCGGCGGTGGAGGCGATGGCGGCGGCAAGGCCGAGGCCGGAGAGCTTGAGTGCGGTGGTCATGGCGCTGGATCCTGTTGGTGTTTGCCCGTGTTCAATAAGGCAACCTTGCGTCAGCTTGCCTGAACGCAGGATGAACCGGTCCGACAACTGACAAACAGGAATGCTTCGCCTGCCGTATCCCGGCATCAAGGCTGATAGGGCTTGAAGTGCTTTGACAGTTTCAGACCCTGGCGCTGGTAGTTGGAGCCGATGCCCCGGCCATAGACGGCTTCCGGCGTGTCGGACAGCGGCTCGTAGATCAGCCGGCCGATGATCTGGCCATCTTCGAGAATGAACGGCACCTCGTGGCTGCGCACCTCCAGCACGGCGCGCGAGCCCTCGCCATCGCCCGACACGTCTCCAAAGCCGGGGTCGAAGAAACCTGCATAGTGCACACGGAACTCGCCTACCAGCGGGTTGAACGGCACCATTTCGGCGGCGTAGTCCGGCGGCACGCGCACGGCTTCCTTCGAGGCGAGAATGTAGAACTGGTCGGGATCGAGAATGAGCGAACCCGGCTGCCAGATCGGGTCCCAGTAGTCGAGAACGTCAAGCGCTGCTTTCTTGTCCACGTCGACAAGTCCGGAATGGCGCTTGGCCCGGAAGCCAACCGGCTGGCCATCGCCGAAGCTCGACAGGTCGATGGAAAGTGCGATGCCGTTGTCGATGTTGACGTCTCCGGACGTCACCAGCGGGCGCTCGTCATGCAAGCGGTGGATCAGGGCATCGTCGGATACAAACTCACCCTGCCGGAAGCGGATCTGCGACAGGCGCGAGCCGGTGCGGGCAAGGATGGGGAAGGTGCGCGGCGATATCTCGGCATAGAGCGGGCCATCATAGCCGTCCGGCACCTGCTCGAAGTGGGTGGCGTAGTCGGCGATGACACGGGTGAAGATGTCGAGCCGGCCGGTGGAACTTTTCGGATTGGCGGCTGCTGACACGCCCCTGGGCAGCTTGAGGTGCTCGCGCAGCGGCACGATGTACACGCAGCCTACCTCCAGCACTGCGCCCTTGGTCAGGTCGATCTTGTGCAGCGAGAGCTGCTCGAGCCTGTCGGCCACCGTGTTGTGCCGGCCCGGCATGAACGAGGCCCGGACCCGCCAGGCCACCTCGCCGAGGCGCAGGTCGAGGCTGGCCGGCTGCACCTGATCTGCGTCAAGTGGCGCATCGGCAACGATGTGGCCTTGCTCCACCATCTGGCGTATGATGTGGGCGGGCGCTATACCGCCTGCAGGCGAATGTGTCATCGAAGCAATCTCCGGCTTCAGTCTTGCTCTTCCAGCCGGATTAGCACAGCGGTGGCCATGTTGTCGGCCCTGGCGACGGTGAATCCGGGCAGGACCGGCTGAAAGCCGTGGATAAACAGGCTCGCCGGCGAACGTATATGGTTCGCGCGCTGTGGCAGCCGCCAGCAGACCAATGAACGGCATGACGAATCATGAACGCTTATGAAGCGACGACGCACGGGATACGCGTTTCGGTGATACCGGAGTTTCTGGCCGACCGGTCGGAGCCGGACGACAACTATTTCGTCTGGGCCTACACGATCGTCATCGAGAACACGTCCGAGCGCACCGTGACCCTGCGCACGCGGCACTGGGAGATCATCGATGCCAACGGCCAGCGCCAGCACGTGGACGGCGAAGGCGTGGTCGGCAAGCAGCCGACGCTGGGACCCGGCGAACGCTTCGAGTACACATCCGGCTGCCCGCTTGGCACCTCCAGCGGTTTCATGACCGGCTTCTATACAATGGAAAGCCGCGACGGCGAGCTGATCAATGTGGAAGTGCCTGCCTTTTCACTCGACTCGCCGCAGGCCGGGCTTACCATCAACTGACCCTTAGACGGCGTTTTCAGGAGAGCTTGAGCCCGTGACCACTTTGTCCGTTGTACGCAACGCCGGTTCGGCTGAACTGCTTGCGCGGCTGATCAGCTTTGACACGACATCGCGCTATACCAACGTACCGCTGGTCGAGTTTGCCGAAGACTTTCTCAAGCAGCTCGGTATTGCCACCCTTCGCGCCGACCTGGAACCGGGCAAGACAAATCTGATTGCCACCATTGGCCCGATGCGCGATGGGGGCATCGTGCTATCCGGCCACACCGACGTGGTGCCGGTGGACGGGCAGGACTGGTCCAGCGATCCATTTGGTGCAGACACCAGGGACGGCAAGCTGTTTGGCCGTGGTGCGTGCGACATGAAGGGCTTTCTGGCCTGCTGCCTGGCGGCGGCCCCGGTGTTTCAGCAGGCAGAGCTGACACGCCCGGTGCATCTGGTG
>JAWVYF010000329.1:0-3180 GCA_033722845.1 Anderseniella sp.
GGATGCCGCCTCGTTCATGGGCATGAGCATGATTGCGCTGGCAGGGTGTTACGTGGCCTGGCGCGAGCGGGTTGAAAAGCAGCTGGAAACGGCAGAGCTGAACCGGGCGCTGAGGTAAGTCAGTAGGCGGAGAATGGATGGCTGACGCCATGGCTGGCCAGCAACGCCGCCTTGAAGCGCTGCCAATCGACGCACAATTGCGTCAACTCAGGCTTTTGGCCACGCTTTGTATTGCAATTCCAGCAATATCGGCCTAGCTACAGGACTGAAGATAATCGGGTGTACACAAACAAGTTTGTGCCCGGTCACACAGCAGGAACTGATATGGCGAAAATCACCTTCATTGAGAACAACGGCACCGAACACACCGTTGAGGGCGAAAACGGCATGTCCGTCATGGAAGTGGCGGTCAAGAACATGGTGCCGGGCATTGATGCGGATTGCGGTGGTGCGTGTGCTTGTGCGACCTGCCATGTCTACCTGCAGGGCGACTGGGCGGAGAAGCTGGCTGAGCGTTCTGAAATGGAAGAGGACATGCTGGACTTCGCATTCGATGTGCAGGACTCCTCGCGTTTGTCATGCCAGATCCGCGTGTCCGACGACATTGACGGACTGGTGGTGAAGGTGCCTGAAAAGCAGTTCTGATCGGACTGCACGCGCGCCAGCCGCTGTGAAATTCCTGAATAACCTGAGGAGAATTCGCCGATGTCTGAACAGGCGATCGAAACCGATGTGGTGATTGTGGGCGCAGGTCCGTGCGGCCTGTTTGCGATCTTCGAACTGGGTCTGCTGGATCTGAAGTGCCACGTCATCGACATTCTGGACAAGCCGGGCGGCCAGTGTGCCGAGCTTTATCCGGAAAAGCCTATCTACGACATTCCGGCACTGCCGATCGTGACCGGGCAGGAACTTACCGACCGGCTGCTTGAGCAGGCAGCTCCGTTCAACCCGGCGTACCACTACAACCAGATGGTGACCACGCTGAAGAAGCTACCGGATGAGAGCTTCGAGCTGGAAACCGATGGCGGGCTGAAGTTCCACTGCAAGGTGGTGGTGATTGCTGCCGGTGGCGGCAGCTTCCAGCCGAAGAAGCCGCCGATCCCGGGGATCGACGATTTTGAAGGCACGTCGGTGTTCTATTCGGTGAAGCGGATGGAAGATTTTCGCGACAAGGACATCCTGATCGTCGGAGGCGGTGACTCGGCGCTGGACTGGGTGATCAACCTGCAGCCGCTGGCAAAGTCCATGACGCTGCTGCATCGCCGTGATGACTTCCGTGCGGCACCCGACAGCGTCAACAAGATGCGCGAACTGGTGGCAGCGGGCCAGATGAACCTGCACATCGGCCAGGTAATAGCGCTGCAGGGCGACAATGGTGTGCTGAGCGGTGTGACCGTGAAGGGCAAGGAAGGCGAGTTCGATGTTGCCTGCAACACCATGCTGCCGTTCTTCGGGCTGACCATGAAGCTGGGTCCTGTCGCCGATTGGGGCCTTAACCTGGAAGAGAACCTGATCCCGGTGGATACCGAGAAGTTCGCGACATCGGAGAAGGGCATCTTCGCCATTGGTGACATCAACCACTATCCGGGCAAGCTGAAGCTGATCCTGTCGGGCTTCCACGAGGCGGCGCTGATGGCGCAGGAAGCGTTCCGGATCATCAATCCGGGCGAGCGGTTGCTGTTCCAGTACACCACGTCGAGCTCGAACCTGCAGAAGAAGCTGGGCGTGGCCTGATTTTTTGGTCCAACAGCTTGTCCGTGCTCGGCTTCGCCTCCGCGCGGGCTGTTGTCTGATCCAATACACCACGTCGAGTTCGAACCTGCAGAAGAAGCTGGGCGTGGCTTGATAAGTTGATACGATACGGTTCAGGATCGGGCGCATGACGAACACTCATGCGCCCGTTTCATTTGAGCAGGCGGCACAACGCGTGCCGATGCTTGCGATGGTCGAGCCGGATGTGCTGGACCGGGCAGGCCGCAGTGCGCAGGTGGTGACGCTGCCGGCCGGAGAAACGGTGTTCCAGCCCGGTGCTGAATGCCACAACTACATCGTGGTTCTGGAAGGCTGGGTGAAGGTGCACCTGCTCGCACCTTCGGGCCGCGAGATCGTGCTCTACCGGGTGGGTGGCGGCGAAACATGCGTGCTGACGACATCGTGCCTGATGCAGGGCAGTCAGTACGATGCGGCCGCGATCACCGAGACCAGCGTGACGGCGCTGCTGATTCCCAGGCCGGCCTTCAATGAAATGATGAACGCCAGCGCTGCGTTCCGGCAATTCATCTTTTCGTCGTTCTCAACGCGGCTGAACGAGCTGCTTGGGCTGGTCAACGAGGTTGCCTTTGGCCACGTTGACAAGCGGCTGGCGGGATGGCTGCTGGCCAGGGCGCAGCGTGGCCGGGTGACGGCGACCCACCAGCAGATTGCCGGTGAGCTTGGCACGGCGCGCGAGGTTGTCTCGCGGCTGCTGAAGGAGCTGGAGCGGCACGGAGCCGTGAGCCTGACCCGGGGCGCAGTGTCGATCCGCGATGAGGCGAGGCTGCGGCAGCTTGCCGCGAACGATTGATCGGCCACTGTGATCCAGGTCACAGACTTTGGGCTGCCGCATGATGTTCAATTGGTGATGACAGGCAGGCAGCTGCGCCGCCTGTGTCATTACTGGAGGTTTTGTCATGACGAAGAACGTTGGAACCATCGACCGCATTATCCGCGCCGTGCTGGGCATTGCGCTGATTGCCTGGGCGCTGACCGGCACGGGTCAGTATGCCTGGATCGGCTGGCTTGGCGTTGTGCCGCTGTTCACCGCTGCCGTGGGCTGGTGCCCGCCGTACAGCCTGCTGGGCATCAACACCTGTGGTGTGAAAAAAGCTTAAGTCTGGTCGAACAGCTTTGCTCGCCAGGGCTCGCGCCGTTCTCCATACCCGGCGCGAAACGCTAGAGTCTGCCGGCCTGCTTGAGCAGGTCCACGAGATCATGACGGGGCAGGGCGCGGATGGTAAAGCCGCCCTTGCCGGTCATGTCCTCGTTGCAAATCATCGCGTCGAGAACGGCTTCCTCGACGGTTTCGGCCACCGCCTCGAACAGCGGGTCCAGTTCGCTGTCGGCCAGTGCGTCGAGGTGGCGGACGCCGGAACAGGCAAGCGCTGCCTGGTTGGCCGTCGAGAATGCCAGGAAGATGTCGCC
>JAWVYF010000330.1:0-3168 GCA_033722845.1 Anderseniella sp.
TCCGGTGCCGGCCACATCATTGGCCAGTAGCTGGTCGAAATGGAAAGTCTGAGCCTGTGGCCCTCCGGCAGGTGCCAGGCAATGTCATCCAGCTTGATCCGCGCAAAATACCGCTCGCCCGGTTCCAGCGCCTCCGGGTGCTCGTGGCTGACGATATGTGTCAGGTTCTGCAGCGCATAGCTGATCCGTGTCACCGAACCGTCAGGCCGCACGTCATTCAGGCGCACCGCCACCAGCGCCACCGGCTTGTCCACGCTGAACTCGAGTTCCAGGACAGGTGCACCCACCAGATCGACGGCGGTTCCCAGAGGTGCCGTATCGAACGTCAGTGAGCCTGCATCGTCTGCGGCCTGGTCGCCGGCAAATTCAGGCCCCAGCCAGATGACGCAGAATTCACCACCGTCACGTCCAACCGTTTGCGGTGATGCGATGTTGAGCGTGGTTTCTTCCCCGGGCTCGCCGCCCAATCCGGTTGCTGTCAGGTACAGCCGATTGGCTTCAACCGACGGACCGGGCCAGGCACCTTCCGCAATCCACCGCCCCGGCAATCGATCCGGCAGGCCTTGTGGGCTGTAGCTGTCCATGATGTAGGCTCGCACCGCCGGGTCGCGCAGAACCCCTGTCGCTTCTCCCTTCAACCAGAAATTCCACCAGCGAAGGGCTTCCTGCAGAAAGCCGATGCGCGGCTCCGGTACGGCGAAGTGAGGATACTTGTGCGTCCACGGCCCGATGATGGCTTTTACCGGTGCGGTCAGCCCGTTCAGCATCCGGGGGATGGCGTTGGAGTAGGCATCGTTCCAGCCGCCCACCGCCAGTACTGCAGCCGTGATGCGCGAATAGTCTTCGCACACCGAGCCATGCTTCCAGTAGTCATCACGCCGCTGGTGCCTTAGCCATCGGGCGGCCAGAAATGGCTCGTTTTCCAGCCGTTCCATCCACGCATCGTACCAGCCCTCGCCATAAAGCAGCGGGTCTGGTGCGCGTGACGAATACGCCAGCATGGTTGCGCCCCAGCCCAGGTGTTCGTTGATCAGGCAGCCGCCCTGGGAGTGGATGTCATCGGCATACCGGTCATCGGTTGAACACAGCGTGATGATGGCCTTGAGCGGTTCGGGTTCAAGGGCGGCGATCTGCAAGCCGTTAAAGCCACCCCAGGAGATACCCATCATGCCCACCTTGCCGGTGCACCAGTCCTGCCCCGCAATCCAGTTGATCACCTCAACGCCATCGGCCAGTTCTTGCGGGCTGTATTCATCTTCCAGAACCCCGTCTGCCTCGCCCGACCCGCGCATATCCACCCGGACGCACGCATAGCCGTGACCGGCAAAGTAGGGGTGAGTGAGGTGGTCACGTTCAATTGTGCCATCGCGCTTGCGATAAGGCAGGTACTCAAGGATCGCAGGCACCGGATCATCCCCGGCATCCTCCGGCAGCCAGATCCGCGCTGCCAGCCGGCAGCCGTCCGGCATGGGTATCCACTGGTTCTCGATCTCGCGAACCTTGCGCGGAAACTGGTCGATGACAGCTGTCATGTTGTGAACTCCCGGATTGCGTCTGCAATGGCCTTGAACATGTCAGCCGCCGCGGGCGATGTGTGCCGCGCCCTCAAGCAGGCGTGTACCATTTCCGGTTCGTGCCGCACCGTTGCCGCCACGCCTGCTGCCTCCAGCCGCGCGGCATAGTCGTAGCAATCATCGCGCAACGGGTCCCATTCGCATGCCACCATGAAAGCTGGCGGCAGCCCCGCATAGTCCTTCTCCAGCAAGGGTGCGCGAAACTTTGAACCTGACGCTGCCTCATTGCCCTCACCCATGTACCAGCCGTCATAGGCTTTCATGTCGGCGGTCGTCAGGCCCGGCGCGTTGGCCCGGCTGACATATGAGCCGCGGCTCATGTCGCCGCCCAGGGTGGGGTAGATCAGCACCTGTCCCGAAGGCCCGGCCAAACCTTCATCGCGCCATTTCAGGCATACCGCGGCTGCCAGGTTGCCACCGGCTGAATCACCGCCAAGCGCGGTACGGGCCACATCGATACCGAAGCCGGACGGATGAGACAGTATGTGCTGCACGGCTGCCGCACAGTCTTCGAAAGCGGCAGGAAACCGGTGTTCAGGCGCAAGCCGGTAGTCCACGGCAATCACCGTCGCCCCGGACAATTCGGCCAGACCGGCACACACATCATCATGGCTGTCGAGCGAGCCCAGCACGTAGCCGCCGCCATGCAGGTAAATCAGCCCGGCTCCGTCCCTTGCCGCTCGTGGCACGTAGCGCCGCAGCGCGATGTCTCCCGCTGGCCCCGGTGCCGTCATGCCGGCAACCTGCATCCCCTTAGGGCGGCCGCCATGAAAGTGCGCGCACAATTGGTCATAGCAGTTGCGCATCTCATTGATGCTCAAACCGGCTGCATCTTCAGGAAAGAACCCCTGCGATTCCCGCATAAATCCGAGGATCCCCGGTTCTTCCGGTCCCGTACGCGGGTCGTCAAACACAGTTGTCACATTGCCATGGCAGGTTTTTCCCATCATGATTCCCTTTGTGATCTGGAACAGACAAAATCAGACCGGCCCGGCGGGCGTGGAACAGCACGATGATGCGGCGGCGCAGGGCGAGCCGCAACCGCAATCCGTGCCGTTGGCCGATGCGCTGGTCGAGACCATCCCCGACCCGTTCGTGCTGGTCGATACCGGTGGCCGCGTGGTGGCGGCCAATGCGGCCGCGCGTCAGCTGTTTGCCGCCCGGATGACCGGCGAGCACCTGTCGCAGCAGATCAGGGCACCATCCATTCTCGACACCATAGGCGAAGTCATCGAAACCGGCGTGGCGCGCACCGTCAGCTACGAGCGCCGCACTGCTGGTGGCCGCCGCTTCGAGGCGACGATTTCGGCAATCGCATCAGGGTTGCCGAATGAGGCGGCACCCGCAGCGGCAATCTTGCTGCGCGACATGACCGACCGGCAGCACCTCGACCGCATGCGGGCAGACTTTGTCGCAAACGCCAGTCATGAGCTGCGTACCCCGCTAGCCTCCATCACCGGCTATATTGAAACCTTGCAAGGCCCCGCCCGCACCGATGAGGCAGCCCGGGGCAGGTTTCTGGGCAGAATGCTCGAGCAGGCGCATCGCATGCGCCGCCTGATTGATGACCTGTTGTCGCTATCGCGGGTCGAGA
>JAWVYF010000331.1:0-3136 GCA_033722845.1 Anderseniella sp.
GATCTTTTTGAACCGCCCACTGAACCGGGGAAAGACCATTAAATCCCCTCTTTGCGGTCGGCTGCGGCACGTCCGGAATACACCGGCGGATTCAATGGGTGGCCGCAACACATGCGTTAAATCTCTCAGCTGGAGTTTCAAAGTCCAGCGTTTTTCGTGGCCGCTCGTTTAACTGACGTGCGACTTTGTTGAGCTGCGCCTGGGTGAATTGCGACAGGTCGGTCCCCTTCGGGAAGTACTGGCGCAGCAGACGATTGGTGTTCTCGTTCGATCCTCTTTGCCAGGGACTTTGCGGATCACAGAAGTAGACATCGATGTTGGTTTCCATTGTGAACCGCTTGTGATCGGTAAGTTCATGTCCGCGATCCCATGTCAGCGACTTGCAGAGTTCGTCAGGTAGCTTCTTCGATTGCCGGATGAGTGCGGTGACGACAGTCTCGGTGTGCCGGCTCGCGACTTTAATCAGCATGACGTAACGCGAGTGCCGCTCAACGAGGGTTGCAATGAAGCTGTTGTTGGGCCCACAGAGCAGATCGCCTTCCCAATGACCGGGCACGGCGCGGTCTTCGACTGAAGCCGGGCGCTGGCTGATGGAGACTGCATCCGGGATTTGCCCGCGCCGATCGGTCTTTTGCCTGGCATAACGGGAGCGGCGCAGCTGCCGCTGGGAGCGCAAATACCTTATCAGTTCCTTCTTCAGCGCGCCGCGGGCTTGTACATAGAGGCTTCGATAGATGGTCTCGTGAGACACGCGGTTCGCCTCGCTGTCCGGATACTTGCGCTTCAGCCACCCGGCAATCTGTTCAGGCGACCAGTGGCGTTGCAGCTTTACGGCAACAGCGTGCCTCAAGCGACCATTCAGCACCAGCTTGCACGGCTTCGGCCGCAAGGCCCGCTTCCAGGCACGCCTGTCGGCTGCTGCGGCCCGGTAACGCCGGGGACCGCCGTTGCGGCCGATCTCCCGGCTGATTGTCGAGGCAGCACGACCAAGGGTTCTTGCAAGTGCCCGGATCGACTGGCCGGCAACAAGACCTCTGGAGATCTCTTCACGCTCCCAAAGCGTCAGCGCCAGCCGTGAGCGCCGCCTGGGAACCGGGCTTATCCCACCTGTGGGTCTGATATGGGCGAAAATGCTGGACGACGGCTTGCCAAACGCGCGGCCAATCGCCTTCAGACTTTCTCCCTCGCGCCAACGATCCCAAAGTTCCGCCTTCTGAGCAGCCGTAAATCCAACCCAGTGGTACTTCTTCTTCATCGCAATCTCTCCACATCCAATCAAAAGGATGTGTTGCGACGATCAGTTGAATCCACGACCCGATTCCGGACTCTGTTTCCTGCCGGTGGATACGGGGATTTTGTGCCATGTGTGGACGGCTCCTTGTTGTCAAGGGACTCTGGACCGTTGTCGCACTGCTGGTCGGAGCTGCCATGTGTTCGGCCTGTTTATGCGGCGCCTGACATGGCCGCTGGCCATAATGCTCTCCGCGAGAACGGGTCCCGGTCAATTTCACGCGCTCATGAGGCGCAATGGCACAAATGGGTTGTCCCGTCTCGTGGGCCGACTGGCTTGGGTGCGTTATCCGATCACTTGCCCTTTCCAACTTCGGTGTGGGGGATGGGTTCTCCCCCGCGTCTCTTAATGCGGTGCCTGGCGTCTATGCCGGCACCGGCGCCCGATAGTTCTCATTGCGTGCCATCATGGCCCAGGCCATGCGGGCGATTTTGTTGGCCAGCGCAACGGCGGCAAATTTCGTCGATCGCCGCTCCATCAACCAGACCAGCCAGGGATGACGTGTATATCCCAATATCTTGGCACGCTTGATCACTGACAGGGCGCCGACGACGAGCAGTTTACGCAAGTATCGATTGCCGGCCTTGGAGATGTTGCCGAGCTTCTCCTTGCCGCCGGTGGAATTCTGCTTGGGCACCAGACCGATCCAGGCGCTCATGTCCCGGCCGGACCGAAAGATGTTCGGATCGGGAATGCTGGCAACGAGAGCCGTGGCAATCAGCGGCCCGACACCGGGAATGGCTTCTAGCCGCCTGGCGACCTTACTGGAGCGATGACAGACAAGGATCCGCCGGTCAGCCTCCAGGATCTGGCGCTTGACCAAATCAAGCTGTGCCGCAAGGGCCATCAGGCATTCGCGGGCTGCCGCAGGGATGCGTTCATCCTCACTCTCGGCAATAACCTTCAGCAGCGCATCCATTCCATTGCGGCCGACACCGGCAACGATACCGAGCTCGGCCAGGTGGGCGCGGATGGCATTGGTCAAGGTTATGCGCTGGCGGACGAACAATTCGCGTGTCCGGTGCAGCATCAAAACCGACTGTTGTTCAGGGCTCTTTATCGGTACGAACCGCATGGTCGGCCGCTGCACCGCCTCGCAGATCGCCTCCGCGTCGGCTGCATCGTTCTTGTTGCGCTTCACGTACGGCTTGACGTAGCGCGGCGGCATCAGCTTCACCTCATGGCCAAGCTTCTCGATCTCCCGCGCCCAATGGTGTGCCGTAGCACATGCCTCAAGCCCGACAAGGCACGGTGCCTGGCGCTTGAAAAACGGTAACACCTGCCGCCGCCTCAAACGCCGTTGCACGACAACCTCGCCAACCTCGTCAATGCCGTGAACCTGAAAAACGCTCTTGGCGATATCCAGACCGATTGTGCTAATCTTTTCCATGGATGGCTCCTTCCTGGCGGTTCCTCAAACACCGCATCTTTGGCACATCGCGATGCCGGTGGAGGAGCCGTCCACAGCATCAATTCCAGACCTTTAGAGGTTGCTAATATAACTCAAACGCATTCGGGTTGGATTTCTAGGCCACGTCAGCGGCGCCCGGAAAGCAGGCGCTCGCCTGCTCGAGCATCTCCCGAACGGTATCCTGGGACATGTCGATACCCGCCGCCTGCAGATCGTTGCAGATATCGGTAATTGCTGATTGCCCGCCCTTTTCGGGGTGGTAGCCGTATCGGCCGACCGCCATGGCCAGAACCATCTTGCGCAGCAACGGGACGCCGGCGTCTGCAAGCTCCGGCAACGCAGTCTCAGCGGTGTCCTGTTCCAAACGAGCCCGGTGACGCATCGCCTTGAGGCGCGATTCCTCGCGGTCCAGGTGAATGATGTTTTCGTAGAGA
>JAWVYF010000332.1:0-3133 GCA_033722845.1 Anderseniella sp.
CCGTTCAGATGCCGGGCCAGATCCCACACCTCGACAACCGGATCAGGCGAGTTGGCGTAAAGCGCCCTTGCCCCGTAAAGGGTAAACTCCTCATGCGAGGCAATCAGCTTGATGAAATCGCGCAGCACCGGAACGTCCCGGTTGAGCTGGGCCAGCGCCAGAGCAAACTTGAGCGGTTGCCGGTCCCGGGCGTTGAGCACGCAGTCGGCAACTGCGTTCAGCTTGCTTTGCTTGATGGCCGGATCAGACCGGATCTGTCTGAGCACCTCGTCAATCACCTGCAAGAGGTCACGACGGTTGATGGCCTCATGGAACGCCTGCGCATTTGACTTGCCGGGGTCATCCAGCAAGCGGCGCAGACAGGACATGATGTCGTCCACCGCCGCCTTGTTGTCCTGCGGGCGCACGTGGTGGCTGGTCACGCCGTCCATCCCGCCGGCCACGAAGCGCGCCGACGAGCCGTCATTGACCAGCTTGTCATCGGGCAGCACCAGCAACGGGTTCTTCACCAGCTGGCCGTTTTGGCCGGCATCAGCCTGCAGCGCACCCAATATCGATGAACGGTCCTCGTCCCAGATTTTCGGCAAGCCGCCCAGCCACCATACATTGATGTGTCTCAGCACCGAAAACAGCAAGACCTCACGCCGCCTCGATCTGTGGTGCAACGCCTGCTGCGTCAAGCGCGTCCTGCTGGCGTTCGCCGACCGTCTCCAGCGGCCAGCTGGCCAGCGCATCCTCGAACAGCTGGTGGAAGTTCATCCGGGCACGCAGGTGAATGAACACCGAGCCCAGCCCGATCGCTGCGCGGTCCATGAACACAAACTCCTTCGGCACGCGCACCGGGCCTTTTTCCTTCAGCTCCTTGTGCACGGTGAACGCCTGCTGGCGGCCATACTGGGCCGCAGAAGACGAACCATCCGAAATGGCCATCACCTTGTCGGTCAGCAGCGGCCCGTAGATGAACCGCGCCCACACGTTGAGGATATCGATGAGCTCGTCATTGAGCCCCTTGAAGCCCCATATCTCGTACGCATGCACGATCTGGTCCCGGTCTTCCCGCTGCAAGCCCCGGTAAAGTTCCACCACGCCGCGCACGAACGACGGCGGAAACACCCGGATGCAGCCAAAGTCCAGCAGGTTCAGGCCCCTCACATCGCCGTCTTCCTGCCAGGCTGTATAGTTGCCCAGGTGCGGATCACCGTGGATAACGCCATGGCTGGTGAACGGCCGCCACCAGGCATCGAACATGTGCCGGCACAGCAGGTTGCGGGTGTCCTCGTCTGCCTCCTTGAACGTCAGCAGCTTGCGCCCGTCCAGCCAGCTCATGGTGATCAGCCGCCTGGTGCACAGCCCAGGCTCCAGCTCCGGCACGCGAATGGTCGGGCGCTCGATGAGGACATTCTTGTAAAGCCGCATGTGAGCGGCCTCGCGCTCATAGTCCAGCTCTTCACGCAGGCGCGCACCAATCTCCCCGGCAATTTCGGTGGTGTCGATGGCCCGGCTCATCTGCCGGTGCAGCGCAAACAACACTTTCAGCTGAGACAGATCGGCTTCCACCGCAGAGGCCATGTCCGGATACTGCAGCTTGCACGCAAGCGGCCTGCCATCGGGCGAGGTCGCCCGATGCACCTGGCCCAGGCTTGCCGCAGCCGCCGCCTCTCGCTCGAACGAACCGAACTTCGATTGCCAGTCTGCACCAAGCTCGGCAGCCATCCGGCGGCGCACGAACGGCCAGCCCATTGCCGGCGCCTCGTTCTGCAGCTGCGCCAGTTCCTCGGCAAACTCCGCCGGCAATGCTTCGGGAATGGTCGCGAGCAATTGCGCCACCTTCATCAGCGGGCCTTTCAGCGTACCAAGCGCCTGACGGAACAGCCGTGCCTCGGCCCCCATGTCGTTGTTGCCAGCAGATGAAAACGCCCGGCCCGCCGCCACGCGCGCCGCTGCCGAGCCAACCCCGGTGCCCACCTTCGCATAGCGGCTCAACCGGCCCGTCAGCCGGTTGGCTTCCCTGTCTCGCTCGTTGTGGTCGTCGCTTGCCATGCCTGTCTTCAACTCTCAGCCAATTCGCCCAGTTCCGCCACGATCATGTCCCGGTAGCCGGTCATCCCCTTGTAGGCCAGTTCGGCCTCGTTGAGACTTTCCACATGTGCTTTAAGCGTTGCAGCAATCTGAGCCCGCTCAGGGTGCGCCAGCAGCAACTCTGCCGGATCGACGACGATCTGGATCGTGAACACCACGTCGCCCGACTTCTCTAACCGGGTCAGCGTCTGGCGCTCGGCGCGCAGGAAACTGTCCAGCAGCAGCCGCTCCTTCTGGCCCTCCCAGCGGGTGTGTGTCGAGTGGGTCTTGGGGTGATGCAGGTCCGCCACCTCGTAGACAGACCAGTTGGACCGCTCCACTGGCGCCCCCACTTTCAGGTTGTCGAAGATCCGGTCCACCACCGTCGCCTGCCGGGTACCGCGCTCAAACCCCGGCACCGGTCCGTGCACATCACCAATCGCCTTGCCAAACTTGTCTGCCAGCACCCAGGTAGACGGAAAGCACACTGCCGCCGCAGCAATCCGGTAACCGCCTTCTCCCTTGCGCATGATCACCAGGTCGTCCTGGATCAGCCGGCAGGCCAACTCCAGCGGCCGGCCGGCAAACTCGTCCACCCGGTAGGTCAGCCCGGCCGGCACGATGGTGATCTCGTTGCCATCCACCCGCCACAGGTCCGGATACCGCGCCGGCAGATATTCCAGCAGCATCTCCAGCACTTCCGCCTGTGCATCAGCCGTGTCCGGTTCGGCCCGGAACACCGCCTCGTGCTGCCCCGCGAACAGCTGCACCTTCTTGCTCACCTGGTCTGCAAGGTGATTGTCCGGCACGATCCAGTTGCCCGGATCAAACGCCTTCAGCCCAACCGTAAACGGCCGCGGCAACCGGTCCGGGTTCAGCGCGGAATGGGGTGATTGCACTGTCATGCGGCCACCATGACGATCAGGCGTCCGCCACCTTTTCGAGCTCGTCGATGAAACCTTCGATCATCGCAAGGCCCTTGTGCCAGAACGCCGGGTCGCTGGCATCCAGCCCGAACGGCTTGAGCAGTTCCGAGTGGTGCTTGGTGCCCCCGGCCTTGAGCATCTCGAAATAC
>JAWVYF010000333.1:0-3113 GCA_033722845.1 Anderseniella sp.
AGGGAGCCAACTGCCTTGAAGGGTGCGGCCCCACGCCCGGGATGGACCGCTCCGCCGTGCTGGACCGGGGCAGGGGCCATGCGGCCGTTGGCAAGACGAAGCCCGGCGTGAACGGCCTGTACGACATGGGGGCCAACCTGTGGGAATGGACGGACGGCGAGACGTCAACCGGTCAGAAACTGACCAGAGGCGGATCCTGGTGGTACGGCCCCGCACAGATGCACCGCGACCACACCCAGTCCAAGCCGGCGGCAACGGCGGTTGTCTACATCGGGTTTCGCTGCGCCCGCGATGCGAACGGCTGAGGCCCATGCGCGAAGACCTCGAGCTGCCCGTCGAAACAATCCAGCTGGCTGACGGCCTTTCGTGGGAGGACGGCTGGTTCGCCACCGGTCAGCTTGATGACGGCACGCTGGCCATCGGTGAACCGGCTTACCACCAGCGCAACTGGAGTTACCTGATCTGTGATGGCGGCGAGGCGCTGTTGTTCGATACCGGCTCAGGCCGCCGGCCCATTGCGCCACTGGTGGCGCGCCATGCGGATGGTGCGAACGTCACGGCGTTCCCGTCCCACATGCACTTCGATCACCTTGGTGGCATTGGCTCGTTCGGTCCCGCCGTGCTGGCTGACCTGCCGATGCTGCGCGCATTGGACCGGGGTGGCAAGATTACGCCCTCCCGCGATCTGTATCTCGGTCACTATGAGGGGCTGGACGCGCCAACCTTCGAGGTCGGACGCTGGGTACAGCCGGGTGAGGTCATCGAGGTTGGATCGCGCCGGCTGGAAGTCTTGCATACGCCCGGACACTCACCGGACTCGGTCAGCCTGTGGGAGCCTGATCGCAACCGGCTCTATGCTGCCGACTTCATTTATCGTGGTGCGCTTTATGCGCAGACGCCTGGTGCGTCGTTGACTCAATATTTTGAGACCTGCCGGCAACTGATTGATTTGACTCCGCAATCTGTGGAGATCGTTTGCGCCCATGGCCGCCCGGTAGATGGCGTCGATGCCGTGCCAATCGTGGGTCACGATGATCTTGCAGACCTGCAGCAGGTTCTGTCAGGTCTTCTTGCCGGGCATCCGCACACTGGCGAGGTGCCGGTCAACGAGCGGATGTTTCTGCTCTACAACGACGCCAGCTTTCAACAAACCGCTACATAAAGAAATCTTTATGTGCTAGACGGGGCAAATCACTGTCCTCATTCACTCAGGGTACCCACCATGTCCCGTGCCAACTTCCTCGACCTGCTCAACTCCCGAGACTGGTTGCTTGCCGACGGTGCCACCGGCACCAACCTGTTTGCCGCCGGTCTGCAGTCGGGCGATGCGCCAGAGCTGTGGAACGAAGACCATCCCGACCGTATCCGCACGCTTCACCGCAAGTTCATCGAGGCGGGATCGGACATCGTGCTGACCAACTCGTTTGGCGGTTCGTCCTACCGGCTCAAGCTGCACAATGCCGAAGACCGTGTTCACGAGTTGAACAAGAAGGCAGCCGAGCTTGCCCGTGAAGAGGCAGACGCGGCAGACCGCCCGGTGATTGTCGCAGGGTCCATTGGCCCGACCGGCGAAATCATGCAGCCGGTCGGCTCGCTGTCCCATGAAGATGCCGTAAAGGCGTTTGCCGAGCAGGCCAGGGCGCTGGAAGAAGGCGGTGCTGATGTCTTGTGGATCGAGACGATTTCCTCCGAAGAAGAATTCCGCGCTGCCCTGGAAGGCGCGCGTAGCACCTCGCTGCCGGTCGTTGCCACCATGAGCTTCGACACCAACGGCCGCACCATGATGGGCCTGACCCCGGCCAACTACGCGTCACTTGCCATCGCAGCTGAGGGTGCGCCGGATGCGGTTGGCGCCAACTGCGGCACAGGTGCTGGCGAGCTCGTTGCGGCTGTGTTGGGCATGACTGAGGCGCAACCCGGCGCGGTCGTCGTCGCCAAGGGCAATTGCGGCATCCCGGCCTGGGTCGATGGCCACATCCACTATGACGGCACGCCGGAACTGATGGCCGACTATGCGCGCCTTGCGCTGGATGCAGGTGCAAAGATCATCGGCGGATGCTGCGGCACCACGTATGATCACGTTCGCGCCATGCGCAACTCGCTCGACAGCTACACCGGGGGCAGCCGGCCAACCATCGAGCAGGTCGAGGAAAGGCTCGGCAAGGTATCGGCGCTGGCACACGGCCGCGACACCGCCGCCGAAGGTGCAGCCCGCCGTGGCCGCGAGGGCAGGGGCCGGCGGCGCGGTTGACGCCTGGCCTGTTGGCAGTCAGGCCAGCCCCTCCAGCCGGTTCAGCAGCGTGTCGACCTCACCTGCCGTGTTGTAATGGGCAAGGCCAATGCGCAGAACACCGCCCTTGTCCATCAATTCCATCCGGCGGATCGGTTCCAGTGCATAGTTGTGGCCGGACCACACAAAGATGTTTTCGGCTGCGAAGCTTTGCGCCAGCTCCGCCGGGTCCTTGCCATCCACCGTAATGGAAACCGTGGGCACTCGCCGGTGCACCGCGTTTTCAGACGTGATGCCACGCACCTTCACACCCTTGATTGCCGTGAGACCCGACAAGAGCTGCCGGGTGAGTAGTGTTTCGTACTCCTGCATGGCCGACATGCCGCTTGCCAGCCGCGTGCGCGACACAGCCACATGACCATTGTTCTCGTCCTCACCCAGCGATGCGATATATTCGAGCGCACCCAGCATGGCGGCCAGCGTTTCGCGTGGCGACGTACCGGTTTCAAACGCGCCGGGCGGGCCATATTCCAGCGCGGGCCGCACGTTGTAGGAGTACAGCTTTTCCATCACCTCGCGGCGGCCATACATCAGTCCCATATGCGGGCCGAACCACTTGTAGGCGGACGACACCAGGAAATCACAGCCGATTGTTTGCACGTCAATCGGTATGTGCGGCGCGGATTGCACCGCATCCACGAAGCTGATCGCACCGGCTGCGCGTGCTTTACGGCATATGCCGGCCACATCATTGATGGTGCCCGTGCAGTTGGAGGCGTGGCCCAGCGCCACGATCCTGGTCTTGTCAGTGAGGACCCTGTCGAGCGCATCATCGGCAAACTCGAACGTCTCGGGGTCGAAGTCGAGCCACTTGATGGTGGCA
>JAWVYF010000334.1:0-3107 GCA_033722845.1 Anderseniella sp.
ATGCGCGGCCAGAAGGTCGGCAAGCTGATCAGCTTTGATTTCAAGTCCAACGACCGGCGCCTGCGCAGCCGGCAGCTGGACTTCCAGATGTCAGGCCACGGGCGGGCCACGTTCGCCGCTGAATAAGCCGGGCGAGCGCCGCTGTCTTCACTCAGGTATTGAACCGGAAGTGCATCACGTCGCCATCGGCAACGACATACTCCTTGCCTTCCAGCCGCATCTTGCCGGCATCTCGCGCACCAGCCTCTCCGCCCAGCGACACGAAGTCGTCATAGGCAATGGTCTCGGCGCGGATGAAGCCCTTCTCGAAATCCGTGTGGATGACGCCGGCAGCGGCCGGTGCACGGGTGCCGGGGGTGATCGTCCAGGCACGCGCTTCCTTGGGGCCGACGGTGAAATAGGTCAGCAACTTGAGCAACCGGTAGCCGGCGCGGATCACCCGGTTCAGGCCCGGCTCCTCCAGCCCGATGGCTTCCAGGTACTCGCGCTGCTCTTCATCGTCGAGCACGGCGATCTCGCTCTCGATCTTGGCCGATACCACCACCGCTTCAGCCCCTTGCGAGGCAGCAAACTGCTTCACCTTGTCCGAAAAGGCGTTGCCCTTGTCGGCTGCCTCTTCTTCCACGTTGCACACATAGAGGACCGGCTTCGAGGTCAGCAGACCAAGCATCCGGAATGCTTTCAGCTCGTCGTCAGCGACCTCCAGCTCTCGCGCCGGACGGCCCTCACGCAACAGCTCCAGCGGCCGCATCATGAATTCATATTCGGCCTTGGCCTGTTTTTCGCCGGACCTGGCCTTCTTCTCAACGCCCGCGATGCGCTTTTCCAGGCTTTCCATGTCGGCAAGCATCAGCTCGGTCTCGATGGTCTCGATATCGGCCAGCGGATCGATGCGGCCATCGACGTGGGTGATGTCGCCGTCCTCGAAACAGCGCACGACATGGGCGATGGCATCCACCTCGCGTATGTTGGCCAGGAACTGGTTGCCCAGTCCTTCGCCCTTTGATGCGCCTTTCACCAGCCCGGCAATGTCCACGAAGGTCAGCCGCGTCGGGATGACCTGCGCCGACTTGGCGATGCCTGCCAGTCTGGTCAGCCGTTCGTCCGGCACCGCCACGTCGCCCACGTTGGGCTCGATGGTGCAGAACGGATAGTTGGCCGCCTGTGCAGCCGCCGTTTGCGTCAATGCATTGAACAGGGTCGATTTGCCGACATTCGGCAGCCCCACGATACCGCACTTGAAACCCATCTAGTTCTTGTCCTTGTCGCCCAGCAATTTCTTCAGCATGTCGGCCATGGGGCCGGATTTGGCCATGGGCGGCTTCTTTGCGGCCACCCTGGCCTGATGTATGTGACTCTGCTTCTTCGGCGCCGGTTTGGCGGGCCTGTCATCAGCCGGTGCCATCGCACCCATGGCCAGCGCCACCTTGTTCATGAACCCGGCATCATCGCCCCTGGCCAGCAGGTCCGCATGTGAGCCAACCGCCTCGATCAGCGGATCAAGCCATTCGGCATCTGCCTTGGCGAAGTCGCCCAGCACATAACGTGTAACCCGGTCCTTTGAGCCCGGGTGACCAATGCCAAGCCGCACGCGTCGATAGTCCTTGCCACAGTGGGCGTCGATTGACTTGATGCCGTTGTGCCCGCCAGAGCCGCCGCCTGTCTTGATGCGCACCTTGCCGGGCGCGAGATCAAGCTCGTCGTACAGAACGACGATGTTCTCCGGTCCCAGATTGTAAAACCGCATGGCTTCGCCAACGGCACGGCCGGATTCATTCATGAAGGTTTGCGGCTTGATCAGCAGCACGCTCTCGCCGCCCAGCAGGCCTTCAGACACCTCCGCGTGGAACTTCTTGCGCCACGGCGAAAAGCCATGGCGGCGAACGATCTCGTCCACCGCCATGAAACCGATATTGTGCCGGTTGCCGGCGTACTTCGCGCCGGGATTTCCCAGACCTGCGATGATCAGCATGTGAGCCTCGCTTTGGCCGCCCCCGGCAGACGATCGTCAACCGGGGGTCGCCGGGATCAGCTCTCGCCGCCTTCTTCGGCTGCCGCGTCGTCGCCGCCTTCGGCCTCATCGCCGCCTTCAGCCTCTTCAGCGCCTTCAGCGTCTTCGGCCTCATCGTCACCCGACGCACCACCGGACGGTGCTGCGATGGTGGCGATGGTGAAGTCACGGTCGGTGATGGTGAACGACATGCCTTCTGGCATGGTAACGTTCGAGGCGTGCAGGCCGTCGCCGATGTCGAGCCCGGTCAGGTCCAGTTCGAACTGCTCCGGAATCGAGTCGGCCGGGCAGAGCACTTCAACTTCGTGACGAACCACGTTGAGGACGCCGCCGCGCTTCAGGCCCGGAGAATCGTCTTCGTTGTTGAACTGCACCGGCACCATGACGGCGATCTTTGCGCCCTTGCCCAGACGCAGGAAGTCGACATGGATGATGAAGTCGCGAACCGGATCGAACTGCACGTCGCGCGGAATGGCGCGCACCTTGGTGCCGTCAACGTCGATGTCCACAAGCGTGGAGAGGAAGCGGCCGGTCTGGACCTGCTTCATCAGCTCGCGGTACTCGAGCGAAACCAGTTGGGGGTCTTTCTTGTCTCCGTAGATTACTCCCGGAACGCGGCCTTCGCGACGAATGGCCCGGGCGGCCCCCTTGCCGGCCCGGTCGCGCGAGGCAGCGGTGATGTTGACGGTCTGCGACATCGTCTCAGTCTCCTGCTGTCTAGCTGTAAGCATACGGCGCAAGGCGAAAAAACGCTTCAGCGCCAATGAGTTGACCGGCCGGGATCTCCTCCAGGGGTGAACGAGCCCATGAGCCGGATGGCGGGCTTATACATAATGCAGTTGGGGCGCGCAATGATGAAGCTCGCCGCAGGGGGTACGCAGGCCATCTGGCGCACTGTTGCAAATGGGTCACAGTTGCCGGAAATCTGTCCCCAAGCTGACGAATCGGGTGCCAATTTGCGCCCTTTTGTGGTTTAACAACTTCCATAGGGGAAGTTTGAACATCCATTGTAGGGGTTTTTACCCATGAAAAAGTCAGTTCTCGCAGGCATCGCAGCCGTTTTTGCATTCACCGGCACCGCGTCCGCCGCCGACAT
>JAWVYF010000335.1:0-3092 GCA_033722845.1 Anderseniella sp.
CATCGCATACTTGACGTCGATATGGCTGCCGAACGCGCCTGCCAGCCGGATCGTGTCGACGGACTTCAGGTCGAGCTTGTCCATCAGCAGCTGCACACCGGCATAAAGTGCTGCCTTTGCAAGCTGGATGGCGCGGACGTCGTTCTGGGTGATCGAGATCAGCGGCTCACCTTCACGGATCACATAGCTGAACGTGCGGCCCGTCTGCACCACGCGCGGGCTGCGCTCAGCGTATGAGCCGTCGAACATGCCGTCCTGGTTGATGATGCCGGCAAGGTACATCTCGGCAATCACCTCGATGATGCCGGAACCGCAAATGCCGGTCACGCCGGTTGCCGCAATCTCTTCGTCGAAGCCGGGTTCGTCCGACCACTTGTCCGACCCGATCACCTTGAAGCGCGGTTCGAGAGTTTCCGGGTTGATGCGGATGCGCTCGATGGCACCGGGTGCTGCGCGCTGGCCGCACGAGATCTGCGCCCCCTCGAAGGCAGGGCCGGTGGGCGACGAACACGCCAGCAGGCGGTCCTTGTTGCCCAGCACGATTTCTGCGTTGGTGCCAACGTCCACCACCAGCATCATCTCGTTTGAAAGATGCGGGCTTTCAGACAGCACCACGCCAGCGGTATCAGCGCCCACATGACCGGCAATGCACGGCAGCACATAAACATAGGCGCCATTGTTCAGCTCAAGGTCGAATTCGCGGGCAGGGCGGGTGACGGCCAGCCCCGTCGCCAGTGCAAAAGGTGCACCGCCCAGCTCGGTCGGATCGATGCCAAGCATCAGGTGATGCATCACCGGATTGCCGACCAGCACCACTTCCAGAATTTCGTTCAGCTCGACGTTTGCTTCCTTCGCCACTTCGCCGGCAAGCTGGTTGAGCGCCTCGCGCACGGCAGCCGTCATTTCCTTGTCGCCGCCGGGGTTCATCATCACGTACGACACCCGGCTCATCAGGTCTTCGCCAAACCTGATTTGCGGGTTCATCAAGCCGGCGGATGCCTTGATCTCGCCGGTGGAAAGGTCGCACAGATGCGCCGCAATCGTTGTCGAGCCCACGTCCACGGCCATGCCATAGGCACGGTCATGGAAACCGGGCCAAATGGCAACGATGCGCGGTGTGCGGCTGGCCATGCGGTGATGAACGGCAACGGTGATGTGCCAGTCGCCCTTGCGCAATGCGCCTTGCAGGGCCTGCATGATGGGCAGGTCGCAGCTCAGCCCGTCAATGCCCCACTGGCTTTTCAGCGCATCGTAAACCCGCTCCAGGTCGGATGACGGCTGATGCATGTCAGGCTCTTCCACCACGATATAGTAGAGCTTGGTGACAGGATCGAGCTTGATATCGCGCACTTCCGCGCGCTTGCGCACCACCTGTTTGTGCACCTGGCTTTCTGCCGGCACATCGATCACGCAGTCGCCCTGGATCAGCGTCTGGCACGACAGCCGGCGGCCCGCTTTCAGGCCACGCTTCTCGTCATAGCGCACTTCCACCTTGGTAACGGGGCCGAGGTTTTCTGCCTTGGACGTGATGCCATGCTTGGCAAAGTCACCAATGGACGGCGTAACCTGGCAGCGCCCGCAAATGGCCCGTCCGCCGCACACGCTGTCGATATCGACGCCAAGTGCGCGGGCAGCCTGAAGCACGGGGGTGCCGATGGGAAACCGGCCGCGTTTGCCTGACGGCGTGAAAACGATCAAGGCGTCGCTGCGGCTGGTGTCCTGCATTCTGTCTGTCCCCGTTATTGTTGCCTTTGGTGGCTCAGGCGCGCCGGCGGCGGCCGCCTTCGCGTCTGCCGCGTGCACCCTCGGCAGCGCCGCCTGCCGGCTTGTTGAAGCGAATCCAGGCCGCACCACCTTCGTCATTATTGAGCAGGAAGTCAGCCGCCTTGATAGCCTCGATTTCCTTCGATGGTGTGCCGGTCATGTGACCTGCGCCCAGCAGAGGTGCAAGTACAGCCGGATCTGCGTCTTCCGGAATGATCACACCCAGCTCAGCAAGCTTGGCAAGGTGCTCGTCATACTTCTTGCGGCTTGTGGCCAGCTGCACCGGGTTCATGATCGCGCTGGTCATGCCCGCAGCGGCTGCCATTGGCAGGAATGCGTTGTTGATGCCGTGCCGGTTGGGCAGGCCGAACGAAATGTTGGAAGCACCGCACGTGGTGTTGACGCCAAGCTCTTCGCGCAGGCGGCGTACCAGCGAGAACACCTGCAGGCCGGCGGTACCCATCGCACCAATCGGCATCACCAGCGGGTCCACCACAATGTCATGCGGCTTGATGCCGTGGTCGGCAGCGCGCTCGACGATCTTCTTGGCAACGGCGAAGCGGACGTCCGGGTCTTCGGAGATGCCGGTATCGTCGTTGGAAATGGCAACCACCGGTACGTCGTACTTCTTCACCAGCGGCAAAATGGTCTCAAGCCGCTCTTCTTCGCCAGTGACCGAGTTCAGCAACGGGCGGCCCTTGGCAGCCTGCAGACCGTTCTCCAGTGCGCCCGGCACAGACGAGTCGATGCAAAGCGGCACATCGACGATGGCCTGCACGCGCTCGACCAGTTCCTTCATCAGCGGCGGTTCGACGAAGTTGTTGTCAGCGTAGCGCGGGTCTTCAGCCATCTTGTTGGAGAACACCGCGCCGGAGTTGATGTCGAGCACCGTCGCACCACACGCAACCTGTTCAAGCGCGTCCTTCTCGACGGTCGAGAAATCACCCTGCTCAAGCTCGGCTGCCAGCTTCTTCCGGCCCGTCGGATTGATGCGCTCGCCGATCACGCAGAACGGCTGGTCGAAGCCGATGATGACTTCCTTCGTGGCGGAGGAGATTACGGTGCGGGTCATGTGAGGCGTCCTTTCAAGGCTCGCGAAATCTGGTCAAAAATGGGGTGAATACAGGTTGAATGTGGGGGTTGATAAAGGTTCAGTTTCGTCCACCATTACCTATAAGTTGCTTGAGCTTGCCGCCGTCAAATTCGGCTTCCAGCTGGCTGGCGGCGGCTTCGGCTTCGGCTGCCAGGTCGTCGCCCACTTCCGTTGGCTCCGAACGGCGCCATTCTGCCAGGTAGTCGTCGGTCTCCGCTGCGCCCGAGCGCATGGC
>JAWVYF010000336.1:0-3084 GCA_033722845.1 Anderseniella sp.
ACAAGTGCGCTGCACCGGTGGTCCGTCGCCGAAATTCTGCATGTGCCCGCCGAACGGACGCTGATAGATCTTGCCATCTTCGGTACGGCTGAACGGAACTCCATAGTGCTCCAGTTCGTACACAGCAGCCGGTGCTTCACGCGCCAGATATTCCATCGCATCGGTGTCGCCCAGCCAGTCCGAGCCCTTCACCGTGTCATACATGTGCCACTGCCAGTGGTCCGGACCCATGTTCTGCAAGGACGCCGCAATGCCGCCCTGTGCTGCCACTGTGTGCGATCGCGTCGGAAACACCTTGCTGATGCACGCTGTACGCAACCCCTGTTCGGCCATGCCCAGCGTGGCGCGCAAGCCCGCACCGCCAGCCCCGACGACAACCACGTCGAACTGGTGATCGACATATTCGTATGACTTGTTGGACGCCATCAGACTGTCAGCCTCCGAAAGATATCTTGAGAACGGCGAACAGGCCCGTCAGAGCCACCGCGCCGCAGAAGAATGTGTTGCCCAGAAGCGCCAGCAGTTTGACGCCTTCGGCGTGCACGTAATCCTCGATGATCACCTGCATCCCCAGCCGCATGTGCCATGTCACCGAGATGATGGTGAATACCAGCATCAGCGCCACCAGCGGGTTGGCGATGGCCGCCGCCATCTCGGCCTGTGACGAACCAACGTGCATCACACAGAAGATAACGAGAAAAATGGTCAGCGGAATGTTGGCAATCGCCGTCAGCCGCTGATGCCAGAAATGCTCGGTGCCGGACTTTGCCGACCCCAGACCGCGAACCTTGCCAAGAGGCGTTCTCATGCTCATGTCATCCGCCCCCTCAACGCACCGCGTAGGCCACAGCCCAGATCATCAGCGTCAGCGCCAGTGATCCGATCAGCGTGCCCTTGGCCATCACTTCGATCAGTTTAAGGTCAAAGCCCCGGCCTGTATCCCACACCAGGTGACGAAGCCCGCCCAGCGCATGGTGAACCAGCGCCCAGGTGAAGCCCAGCAGCACCAGCCGGCCAAACCACGATCCAATGAAACCCTGTACGAAGTCGAAATATCCGGCCGAATGGCCGGCTGCGAACAGCCACCAGACGAACAGTGCCATGCCGAAATACAGCCCTGCCCCGGTAATGCGATGCACGATCGACATCATCATCGTCAGCATCGGCTTGTAAACCTGCAGGTGCGGAGAAAGCGGCCGCTCCTTCATCGGTGATCCAGCCATGTCGTGTTGCCCTCGCTTGTCTGTAACGCTGGTTTACAATGTGCAGTGCAACATGCGCAATGCACCCTTGGTGCTATTCCACCAGATGTAAATGCATTCCAAAATCACATGGTTTTGGTTTACGTTAGCGGCAAGATTACCCAGTAGTCGAGGTCTAGGATGACACCTTCGGCATATTTGCCATCCTCGTCCTTCAGCGGAAATTCGTGACACGGGCGGTCTTTGGTGGCCACCAGCCTCAGCCGAAGCGCACCTGCATCCGTACGTCCCGGCAGTTCGGCCTTGTCCAGCACTTCAGACCACGCAAACACCGTATCACCGGCAAACAGCGGCGCCACATGCGCACCGCCATTGATCGCAGCAACATGAAACGCATTTGCCAGCCCGTTGAAACTCAACGACCGGGCAATCGAGATGACATGCCCGCCATAGATCAACCGCCGGCCAAACCGCCCCTGGCCCTCGGTAAACTGGTTGAAGTGCACCTTGGCCGTGTTCTGGTAAAGACGCGTGGCGATCATGTGTTCGGCTTCTTCCACCGTCATGCCGTCCACGTGGTCAATTCTTTCGCCCACCTCATAGTCGTTCCAAAGGTGCGGCTGGCCGGAGAGTGCCACATCCCAGTTGGCCGGTTTGATTTGCGGCACGGCTGAACCGATCTGACTGGCGTCCACAACCTTCGCCAGCTGCGGCACCACCGGCTCGGGCGCCGGCGACGCCTCGTCGCGCTTGCGCACCATCACCCAGCGCACGAACTGCAACACCGTCTCACCGTGCTGGTTGATGCCGGTCGAACGCACATAGACCACGCCGGTCTTGCCGTTGGAGTTTTCCTTCAGCCCGATCACTTCGGAAGATGAGCTCAAGGTGTCGCCGGAAAATACCGGCTGGAGAAAACGGCAATCCGCGTAGCCGAGGTTCGCCACGGCATTGAGCGATATGTCCGGCACCGTCTTGCCGAACACCACGTGGAACACCAGCATGTCATCCAGCGGCGAGCGCTCATATCCGATGGCGCGGGCAAATTCGTCCGACGACTGCACTGCGCAGCGGGTGCCGTACAGCGCGGTGTAAAGCGCCCGGTCGCCATCCGTCACAGTGCGTGGCACGGCATGGGCAATCACCTGCCCGATCGAGAAGTCCTCGAAGAAATTGCCGGCATTGGTCTTGTCGCTGCTCATGGTCGTCATGCCCCCAGCGCACGGATCGCCTCGTCCATGGCAACCGTCTTCTTCGCCACGTCGCAGTGCAGCAGTTCCACCATGCGGCCATTCAGGTTGATCGCCCCAAGCCCCTGGTTCTCCGGCAACTCGAACGCGGCAATGATTTCCTTGGCCGCCGTCACTTCATCTTCCGAGGGCGCAAACGCCACGTTGGCCGGCGCGATCTGTCCCGGGTGGATCAGCGTCTTGCCATCCATGCCGATGAGCTTGCCCTGCTGGCATTCGGCCACGCAGCCAGCCTCATCGCGGAAGTCATTGTAGACGCCATCGACGATAACAAGACCGAAGGCGCGCGCCGCCGCCACGCAGGTCATCAGCCAGGGCAGCATGGCAACCCGCCCTTCGCCGAGGCCGGCACCGGTTTCCTTGGCAAGGTCATTGGTGCCCATCACCATGCACTCGAAGCGCGCATACTTCTTCGCCGCCTTGGCAATCTTCTTGGCGTTCAGCATGGCAAGCGGTGTTTCCATCATGGCCCAGATGCGCACCTGCTCTCCCGCACCGGCCTCGTCCAGCCCCTTCGACACCTGCTTTATCATATCCGGGTGAGACACCTTCGGCACCAGCACTGCCGCCGGCCCGGCCTCCGCCGCCGCTGCCAGGTCGTCTGCACCCCATTGCGTGTCCAGCCCGTTGAT
>JAWVYF010000337.1:0-3076 GCA_033722845.1 Anderseniella sp.
CAAGCCCAGCACCAGCGGCAGGCCCAGCAATACGAGCATCATGTCGACGCCCGCATTGAGCGCGATGCCGGCCCGGTTGATGCCCTTCTCCGACATCGAGAAAGCCGACTTCAGCATCTTTGCAATGCGGCTCTTCGGCCTCAGGCTTTGCGCCACGAAGGCATCCGACAGCCGGCGGATGGAGTACAGCAGCGCCACCACGGGGGCGATGATGTACATGTTCTGCACGATGTAGCCGCCCAGCGAGATATAGCCCATCACCAGCGCGGCGGCGGCGGCGATGACCAGTAGCCAGGCCGGTTGAACCAGGTAGCTGGCCCAGGCAAAGCCCGGCTTCAGCCCCGGCTCGGGGTGTTCCTCGGCGTTCGATTCGGCGCGGCCGGTCAGGATCAGCTGCACCGTGATGAGCAGCAGGATGATCGAGATCAGCGCGCTGACCGCCATGTCGAAGCGCGAGTCCATGTTGAGCACTTCGGCCAGCGTCTTGATGAACTGCGCCGAAGCCACCAGCGCAAATGCGAGTGTCGACAGTGCCAGCCACTTGGTTGCCCGGTGGCTGGACAACGGCACCACCCGCCATTCCGCTCGCGTGGGCGAGGTAATCGAGCGCACCACGCCGCGCCAGAAGGAAAATCCGATCAGGGCAGCGGCCAGCGCTTCCAGAACCCGCTCCATGCGCGGGTTGCCGGGGCTCAGGTTGTTGAAGATGATCATGAAGATGATCGCCGCGATCACGGTGGTCAGCGTGTAGCCGATCGGCACGATGACGGTGCGCAGCCACTTCTGGAACTCCGCTTCGCCGGGAGATCCATGCCGGGCACGCCGGGCAATCATCCGGCACACCACGATTGTCGTGACCACCAGCAGCAACAGGCTGCCATGGAACAGCCAGATCGCCCACGCGCCCTGTTCGCGGTCCAGCTTGTCGTTGAAGCCCTTGATCAGCCGTTGCATCCGGGCCCAGAAGTCGCCCAGTTGCGCCGCGCCGTCGGTCCACAACAGCGGGTTGGCCACCGACCGGGTCGAGCCAAACAGGTTGTCGAAGAACAGCGACCTTTCGCGCGACGCCGTAGACCCGGACAGCTGCTCTGCCGTGCCGGTCACCAGCGCCAGTTGCGCGCGCGCACCGGCCAGCTGGTCGCGCGCTGCCGACAGCTGTGCGCGCTGGGCGGCGACCGTTTCCGGTTCCGTTTCTCCGTCCTTCGGGGCAGGTCCCAGCCGCGAGATCTGGTCATTGATCTGGGAAAGCGGGGTTTCCAGCGCCAGGTCGGCCTCGCGCACCCGGGCGCGCACGGTCTCGATTTCGCTGCGCAGTGCCGACAGTTCATCGCGTGACAGTGACGGGTTGGCCAGCCGGCCCTCAAGGTCTTCCAGTTGCTGGCCAAACTGTTGCGCCTGGCGGATGCCGCGCTTGGCCGCTTCGGCAATGCCCGGCGGCACGGCCGCCGGCGGCGCCTGGGCAGCCGGCGTTTCGGCAGCCGGCGCCTTCGGTTGCTCGCTCTGCTGCTGGGGAGCGGCCTGGTTGTCATTGTCGGCCGCGGGCTGTTGATCGCCCTGCTGCGTCTGGCCCGGCGGCACCTGCTCCTGCACGCTCTGCGCAGTCGCCACGCCAGCACCTGCCAGCACCAACATCGCCACGCCAAGCCAGACCGTCAGGGCTGCCTGCAAAATCTTCTTCATGTCTGTCATCTTGCCTATACGAGGCGGCTCTGTTCAAGCGCAGCCTCGACGAACGAGGCAAACAGCGGATGCGGTTCGAACGGCCGCGACTTCAGTTCCGGATGGTATTGAACGCCGATGAACCATGGATGATCGCGAATTTCGACAATTTCAGGGAGAAGCCCGTCCGGCGACGTTCCTGAAAACGTGAGACCTGCCGCCTCAAGCTGCTCGCGATAGCGCATGTTGACCTCGTAGCGGTGCCGGTGGCGCTCGGAAATCTCTGTCGCGCCATACACCTCAGCCACCCGCGAGCCCTCTTCCAGCTTCGCGTCATAGGCCCCCAGCCGCATCGTGCCGCCCAGATCACCGGACTTCGCCCGTGTCTCCAGCTCGTTGCCGCGCATCCACTCGGTCATCAGGCCCACGACCGGCTCCTTCGCCTCGCCGAACTCGGTCGACGTGGCATCGGCAATGCCGGCCATGTTGCGGGCCGCTTCCACGCACGCCATCTGCATGCCGAAGCAGATGCCGAAATACGGCACCTTGTGTTCCCGCGCGAACGTCACCGCCGCGATCTTGCCTTCCGCGCCGCGCTCGCCAAACCCGCCCGGCACCAGGATGCCGTGCACCCCTTCAAGATACGGCACCGGGTCTTCTTCCTCGAAAACTTCCGACTCGATCCACTGGATGTTCACCTTCACCCGGTTGGCAATGCCGCCATGCACCAGCGCCTCGTTGAGGCTCTTGTAGGCGTCCAGCAGGCCGGTGTACTTGCCCACCACGGCAATGTTGACCTCGCCTTCCGGCTCCTTGATGCGCGCGGCAATCTCTTCCCACAGGTCCAGCTTCGGCGCCGGCGCGCCCTCGATGCCGAACGCGGCGAGGATTTCGTCGTCCAGCCCTTCCTTGTGATAGGCCAGCGGCACCTCGTAGATGGTCTTCACGTCCAGCGCCTGGATCACCGCGCTCGGGCGCACATTGCAGAACAGCGCGATCTTGCGCCGCTCGTTCTCCGGGATCTCCCGGTCCGCCCGGCACATCAGCACGTCCGGCTGGATGCCGATCGAGCGCAGCTCCTTCACCGAGTGCTGCGTCGGCTTGGTCTTCAGCTCGCCCGCGGTCGGGATCCACGGCAACAGCGTCAGATGCAGATAGATGCACGAACCGCGCGGCTGCTCCTGGCCGAACTGGCGGATCGCCTCGAAGAACGGCAGCCCCTCGATGTCGCCCACCGTGCCGCCCACCTCGCACAGCACGAAGTCATAGGCCTCGTTGCCGTCGGCGATGAACGTCTTGATGGCGTCGGTGACGTGCGGGATCACCTGCACCGTGGCGCCCAGATAGTCGCCGCGCCGTTCCTTGGCGATGATGTCCTGGTAGATGCGGCCGGTGGTGATGTTGTCCGACTGGGTGG
>JAWVYF010000338.1:0-3064 GCA_033722845.1 Anderseniella sp.
TACCGCATTGTGCTGGACACCCCGCCGCCGTTCGATGTGCTGCCGGTCGAGGTTGAGCTGGCTGCCGGCGCGAGCGGCGGTGACGGGCTGGGCCAGGCGGTCGAGCAGGCGATGAAGCAGACGCTGGGGGCCACCGCGCGGGTAACCGTGCTGGCGCATGGCAGCCTGCCGGTGACCGAAGGCAAGACGAAACGCGTGATAAGGACCTACCAATAATGAGCGAGTTCACCTATGCCACCGTGCTGAGCGAGATGACGGGCGAGGGCGTGCGCACCATCACGCTGAACCGGCCCGACAGCCTCAACGCCATGAACCGGCAGCTGATCGACGACGTGGCGGCGGCATTCGACGATGCCCATGCCGACGACGCCACCCGCGCCATCATCTTTACCGGCGCAGGCCGTGCGTTCTGCGCAGGCGATGACCGGCACGAACACGTTCACCCCGAAACCGAGGATGAAGCGCGCGACCTTGTCGAGGCGATCCAGCGGGCAACGGTCGCCATCGTCATGGGGCCGAAGCCGGTGGTGGGCGCGATCAATGGCTGGGCCGTGGGCGGCGGCTTCGAGTGGGCCATCAACTGCGACTTTCCGGTGTGGGGCGAGGGGGCGAAGGCGTTCTTTCCGGAAGTCTCGCTCAACCTGTTCGTGACCGGCGCCGTGACGTCGCTGCTGCCCGGGCTGGTGGGCCTGCACAAGGCGCGTGAGATGCTGTTCTTCGGTGAGCGCTATGGCGCGCGCGAGTTGCTGGAGCTGGGTGTTGCCTGGAAAGTGGTGCCGGACGACCAGCTGATGGTCGAGGCGCACGCGGTGGCGGACAGGCTGGCAGCGCTGCCGCCGCTGGCGACCCACGCCATGAAGCGGGTGCTCAACAAGACGTCATCAACAGACCTCTGGCGCGCCCTTCAGCTGGAGACCGACGCAACGGTCGCCGGCTTCATGGACCCGGAAACAACGCGGCTGCTGAAGGATTTTTGACGGCGCTTTCCCATTCACCTTTCATCTGCTAGGCAGTGGCAAATCACTTCCAGCAGGGGCGCAACCCATGCCGCTCAAACCGTCCGACCGCGCTTCCAGGGTGCAGCCATTCATCGTCATGGACTTCTTCCGCGAGGCCAATGCGCTGGCCGCCGCTGGCCATGACGTGGTGCACATGTCGGCAGGCCAGCCCGCCGGCGGGCCGCCGCGCAAGGTGGTCGAGGCGGCGCGCGAGGCACTTGATGGCGCGTACATGGGCTATACGGATTCGCTCGGCCTGATGGCGCTTCGCGAGCGCATTGCCGCCCACTATGACGCGGCCTATGGCGTCAGCGTGAACCCCGCCAACATCGCCATCACCACCGGCTCCTCGGCCTCGTTCGTGATCGGCTTCACGGCCTGCTTCGACCAGGGCGACCAGGTGGGCCTGACCATGCCGGGCTACCCGGCCTACCGGAACATTTTTGAAGCGCTTGGCATCCGGGTGAAGGACCTGCCCGTTGATGCGCGCAGCCGCTGGGCACCCACCCATGACCAGATCGAAGCCGCCTGCGATGAAGGGCTGAACGGGCTGCTGCTGGCAAGCCCCGCCAACCCGACCGGCACCATGCTGACGCCCGACGCGCTGGCCGACGTTGCCGCAACGTGTGCGAAGCGGGACGTGTGGTTCATCTCCGACGAGATTTATCACGGGCTCAACTACGAGATGGCGCAGGCCTGCGCGCTGACGACGAACCCAAACGCCATCGTCATCAACTCGTTCTCGAAATACTACTGCATGACGGGCTGGCGCATCGGCTGGATGATCGTGCCGGAGGTGCTGCGCCGCACCGTAGAGTGCCTGTCGCAAAGCCTCTACATTTCGGCACCGACCTTGTCGCAATATGCCGCCATCGCTGCCTTCGACGCGACCGAGGAACTGGAGGAGCGCAAGGCCGCATACAAGGCCAACCGCGACTTCCTGCTGAAGGAACTGCCCGGCGTCGGCATCTCAAACCTGGCACCGGCGGACGGGGCGTTCTACCTCTATGCGGACGTGGGCAACCTGACCAATGACAGCTACGAGTTCGCCCGCCAGATGCTGCGCGAGGCGCACGTGGCGGCCACACCGGGGGCGGACTTCGACACCGAGCGCGGCAACCGCTTCATCCGGCTGTCGTTTGCAGGCTCGATGGAGCACATGGAGCAGGCGGTGGAACGGCTGGGCAAGTGGCTGCCCGGACAGGGGTAGGGGCAGAGACATGTTTGCTGCGGGCATTGCCGGGTTCCTGCTCGGGCTTACGCTGATCATCGCCATCGGGGCACAGAACGCGTTCATTTTGCGTCAGGGCCTGAAGCGTGAGCACGTGTTCATCCTGTGCCTGATCTGCGCGCTGGCGGATGCGCTGCTGATCGCAGCGGGCGTTGCCGGCCTGGGCACGCTGATCCGGCAGTATCCGGCGGCGCTGACCGCGATCACCGTGGGCGGTGCGGTGTTCCTGTTCGTCTATGGCTTGATGGCGTTCCGCCGGGCGTTCAACCCGGATGCGCTGAATGCAGGTGCGGGCAAACCGTTGCCGCTCAGGCAGGCCATCTCGATTTGTCTCGCCTTCACGTTTCTCAACCCGCACGTCTATCTCGATACGGTCATCCTGCTGGGCGGGCTGTCGGCGCGGTATGAAGGCGTCGACCGGCTCGCTTATGGCCTCGGCGCGGCGGCCGGGTCGTTCACGTGGTTCTTCTCGCTGGGCTATGGCGCGCGGCTACTGGCGCCGGTATTTGCCCGCCCGCGCAGCTGGCAGGTGCTGGACATCCTGATCGGCCTCGTCATGTGGGCGCTGGCCGCGAAACTGGCGATGGAACTCGTTTAGCGAAGCTCCGTAACGATGCCGGACTTTTCCGGACTCAGTTCCTGAGCGGTTTTCCAGAGGTCCTTGCCGATCCATGCTTTTTCCAGCTGCTCGCGCCAGGCTGGCGTCATTGGCGAGTTCACGAAATAACGCTCGAAAAAGCGTTGCGACAAGCCGCGTTGTTCCCAGTCGGGTTGGCTCTTGCGGCTCAGCTCGGCACCGCCCAGCCGGTAAGGCTCGTGGAACATGAAGCGCGCA
>JAWVYF010000339.1:0-3061 GCA_033722845.1 Anderseniella sp.
AGCACGGCCTCACAGACTATGGCTCGTTCACCATGAACGCGCTGCGCATGGAAAAGGGCTTCAAGGGTGCAGGCGAACTGACCAACGAGGTCACGCTGCCGGAAGCGGACGTGATGCGCTTCGTGAAGATGGACAAGGAGTTCTTCGGCAAGGCGCAAACTCAAGCCAGCCTCGACAAGCCACTGCCGTGGGTGTGCGCCTATCTCGAAATCGAGCCGGACGGCGTCTGGGACGGCAATGGCGGTGAGGCCGTACGGCTTGGCGGCAAGGTGGTCGGTTCAACCGCGTCTGTCGCCTACTGCCATACGCCGCAAAAGATCCTCGCCTTTGCCTACCTCAAGCCCCATGCGGCTGAGGCCGGCACGGCGCTGGAGGTGTTCATGAACGAGCAGTGGCGGGCGGCGAAGGTGCTTGCCGAGCCGGCCTACGATCCGCAAAGTCTGAAGCCGCGCACAGACGTGATGGAGGCAGCGGCGGAATGACGGCGATCCCGAACACGATGAAGGCGATGGTGCTGACCGGTCACGGCGGGCTCGACAAGTACGAGTGGCACGAGGACTGGCCAGTGCCGGATGTTCGCCCCGGCGACGTGCTGATCAAGGTCGGCGCCTGCGGGCTCAACAACACCGACGTGAACACCCGTACAGGCTGGTACTCCAAGGCCGTGACCGAAGCCACCACCGGCGAGGCTTATGCAGCAGTGAAGGACGATGACCCGACCTGGGGCGGCTCGCCCATTGCGTTTCCACGCATCCAGGGCGCGGACGCCGTGGGCCGCGTCGTCGCCGTCGGTGAAGGCGTAGACACTTCGCTCATCGGCAAGCGGGTGATGACTGACGGCTGGGTGCGTGACGCCGATGATCCCGCCGACATGGACAAGGCGCGCTATTTCGGGTCCGAGGTGGACGGTGGCTTTGCCGAATATGCCCGCACGCCGGCACACGCCATGCAGGTGGTCGACTCGAGCTTGAGCGATGCCGAACTTGCCACCTTCCAGTGTTCTTACACCACCGCAGAAGGCATGCTGACGCGGGCCAACGTGACGGCAGCGGACACGGTTCTTATCCCCGGCGCGTCAGGCGGCGTCGGCGGTGCGCTGGTCCAGCTGGCAAAACGGCGTGGTGCCCGCGTCATCGCCATGGCGTCTGAAAGCAAACACAATGAAGTCGCCCGGCTTGGCCCGGACCGGATCATCCCGCGCGCGCCGGAAGACCTGCGCGCCACGCTTGGGACTGAGCAAATCACCGTGGTGGCAGACACTGTCGGCGGGTCTGTCTGGCCCAGCCTGATCGACATACTGGAACGCGGCGGGCGCTATACCTGCTCAGGTGCCATTGCCGGCCCCATCGTTGAGCTGGACCTGCGGACCTTCTATCTCAAGGACCTGACCTTGACCGGCTCCACCATCGTGCCGCCGGACACGCTTGCAAAGCTCGTCTCCTACATCGAGGCCGGTGAAGTAAAGCCGGTACTGGCTGCCACCTATCCGCTGGCGCAGTTGCGCGAGGCGCAGGCCGCGTTCATCGCCAAGACGCACACCGGCAACATTGTCGTGACCATGGAATGAAGATCACCCGCATAACAGTGTGGTACGTGCCGCTGACCAGCCACGTCACCTACAACATGTCTGACGGCAAGACCTGCGACACGGTGGAAAGTGCCGTGGTCCGGCTGGACACAGATACCGGCATGTCCGGCTGGGGCGAAGTGTGCCCGATCCCGCACTACCTGCCGGCCTATGCGCGCGGGGTGGCACCGGCAGTCGAAGAAATGGCGCCGGTGCTGCTGGGCGCTGATCCGGTCGGGCCGGAAGCCCTGATGGACAAGCTCGACGCCTGGCTTCTGGGCCACGACTATGCCAAGTCTGCCATCGACACTGCCCTTTGGGACCTGACGGCGCAGGCCGCACACCTGCCGCTTCATGCATTGCTGGGCGGACGGCGGCACGAGACCATGCCGCTCTATCACTCCATCACCTGTGTCGAGCCCGATGAGATGGCGCGCATGGCCGTCGAGGCATATGACCAGGGCATGCGCCAGTTCCAGGTGAAGCTGGGTGCCGACAATGACTGGCAAGCCGATGCGGAGCGTCTCATCAAGGTGCGCGAAGCGGTGGGCGACGGCCCGCTTGTCTATGGCGACTGGAACTGCGGCGCGACCCGTCTGGACGCCACACGCACCGGCCGGGCGGTCGCCCATCTCGACGTCATGCTGGAGCAACCCTGCCGCACCATTGAGGAATGTGCGGCCGTGCGCGCTGCCACCGGTCTGCCGATGAAGCTGGACGAGAATGCCCATGACACGGCATCGATGCTCAAGGCCTATGAGCTGGGCTGCATGGATGCGGTCGCGCTGAAGCTGTCCAAGTTTGGCGGCTTGTCTGCCATGCGCCGTGCCCGCGACCTGTGCCTGCATCTGGGCGCAAAAATGTGTGTTGAGGACACCTGGGGATCAGACATCACCACCGCCTGCCTGCTGCATCTGGGCGCCGCCACCCGGCCCGCCAACCTGATGAACGTGTGTGACCTGTCGGGCTATGTCGCCCCGCGGCTTGATGAAACGGCCCCTGCCCGCAAAAATGGCCGCATTGCCCCGCCTGAGGGACCCGGCCTTGGCGTTGCCGCCGACCCGGATGTACTGGGCAAGCCCGCGGCCGTGTTTGACTAGGAGACAACGATGCTGACCCAATCCGACTGGATTTCCCGTGCCAATGCCGTGCTGCCCGGTGGCGGGTTTGGCAATTTCGATCCCGGCATCATCATCCGCGAGGGCAAAGGTTCGCGGGTGTGGGACGAGGACGGCAAGGAGTATGTCGACCTGCTGATCGGCTCTGGCCCGATGCTGCTCGGCCACGGTCATCCGGAAGTGGTCGAGGCCGTCATGGAGCAGCTGCCGAAGGGCATGACCTTCTTCGCCAACAACACAGCCGGGATCGAGCTGGCCGAAGAAATCTGCACTGCCGTGCAATGTGCCGAGCAGGTACGTTATGTCTGCACCGGCTCGGAAGCCGACATGTACGCCATGCGGCTGGCCCGCGCTTATACGGGGCGCGAAAAAATCC